>NZ_JBEOVJ010000026.1:0-93056 GCF_040295435.1 Streptomyces sp. NPDC002809 | reverse complement strand
ATCCACGGCGAAGTCCCCATGCCCGAACAACGCTGAATCTCTGACGCGGACACGGTCAACAGGACCGATCCACCTCATTGTGTTAGCCGTTGTTACAGGCCGATTCCCCGAACGACCACGATGGGATCTCACCCCATTGAGGGACTGGATTCAGTGCCTGGGCACGTTGAGTCCGGCTCATGGGAGGGGTGGACGTGTCTCACCACGTGCGCCTGAGGCGCGTCTCCTCGGAACTGAAAGGAGACGCGTGCGCCAGATGGCCGCCTCCACGGCTTTGGCCACCTTCCCCGTCCGGCCGGAGTCGGGCAGGATCTTGTGCAAGCCGCCAGTCAGCCGCAGCGGCTTTCCCGTGGCTCCACGGAACCCACCTGGTCCATGCGCCGGATCTCCCGTTCCGCCGCCTCCAGGAGCCCGAGGTCGAGGGCCATCGCAGCACGCCCTGCGACATAGAAGATGTCCTGGCGGGTCCGACAGTCCAGCCCCGGCCGGCGGCACAAGGCCAGGAACCGCACTTCGAGGCTGAGTTCGATGCGGCCCATCTCGTCCCGGACGTGGACCGGGAGCGCGGCGCGCCAGAGATCCTTGGCGTAGTCACGCGTCTGTCGGTCGGCCTCGTCAGGCCGGGCTTCCACGGGGCGACAGGGGTGATCGGCCCACTCCGTGTCGGCCCACCGGACGAGTTCGTCCAGGTGGTCCGAGGCGACATCCAGATCCGGGGGCGAGGCGGAGAGGGCCTCGTCCGCGTCGGCAACCAGCTGGGTGAGACGGTGTCGCGCGTCGTCGTCCCTCGCCACGCACATCGCGACGAAGCCCGACAACACGTCGAGCCTGCTCGACACTTCCGCGCGCTGCCAGATCTCGTACAGTCCCGCCATCCACCGTTCCTTCTCCGCCGACCGCTTTTCCGCGCCCCGAACCCTACGATGCGCCCCCGTCGGCGGGTCCAATGATTTTCCCGGGCTCAGCAGACGGATCTCATGCCGGTTCGTGCGGCGTGCGATCCCCTCTCGCGGCTCAGCTCATGTGTCCGTGCGCGCGAGCCTCTTGAGCAATGCGGAACAGTCCGTGGAGCTACGAATCAGGTGATGCCCACGAGAGGTTGGTGCGCGGACGGCTCTGGCAGGTCGTCTGCCGGCCATCGGCGAAGCCCGACCGCCGGTTGGGTCCCGGACGATTCTCCGGGCCGCCCCCGTGCAGGCCGGGGATGCAACCATTCTTTTCAGAGCTGGAACCCCCGGAAGCCGACCGCGCACTTGAGACCCTGGGGGCCGACACCGACAACGGCCCTGGCTCGATGGGTCGTTGAGCGGTGAGTGTCCAACTGCGTGACTGCGGCGGCCAACGGCGACGGCCAGATGCTCACAGAGCGCCAGAGCGCCAGAGCGCCAGAGCGGCAAACGGCTGGCGCAGCGCAGGCTTGCCCACGCTATAGCCTCGGTCTGTGACCAGCCGCGGCAGCCGAACGACGGAGAGCAACCCTCATCCTGAGCTCCCTCACTTTCAAGAGCTCTTGGACGGGACGGACTGGGCGTCGCTCGCCACTCCGTACGGGACCGGCGAGTCCCTGCCGGCCGCGCTTACGCGTCTCCTCGACCTCGATCCGGCCGTGAGGGCGGCCGCCGCCGAGGACGCTCTCGGTGAAGTGACCCACCAGAACACCATCTACGAAGCCACCGTGCCCGTAGCCCTTTACGTGGCGGCCATCCTGAACCACCCGGCTGTTGCAGCAGGTGAACACGCCCACGAGGCCGAGCTCCAGCCGCGCCACCCCACCCGCGAGACGCTGCTGGACTGGCTCGGCTGCACCGCCTACGACGCCGACGACGAGCGTGTCGCCATGGGCGAGAACCACTTCGGGGAAGGCTTCCTCGACGCATGCCCCGACATGCGGGCTTTCCGGGACCTGCGCCCGGTGATCTACTCCGCCGTTCAACGGTTCCTCACCAATGACAACGCGAAGGTACGCGACGCGGCCCTCATTGCCGCCGTCCCCCTCGCCGAGCACCATGCCCTCACCCGGCACCGGAACGAGCTGGCTGACCACGCCCACCGCCTGCTCAGCACCAGCACAGACCGATACAAACGTGACCGCGCGCTGGACGCGCTGAACGCCTGGGGCCACGACACCAGCACCCTGAAAAATGCGAACGACATCGCCGCCCGTGAACTTCGCACCCGCATGGACGATCACGATCTGTGGTGGGCGAGCAACGGGACAGGCGAATACGCCGAAGACCTGCTGTTCTGACGCAGAGGCCCAGTTCTCTACGCGTTGGCCGTCACTCGACGTACGCGCATCACGCAATGGGAGCCAGAACCTCTCTTCTCGGGCTGAGGGTCGCGAGGCAGTGCTCGGGCTCGCGTTCATGGTGGGGGCAGTCGGCGAGCAAGGAGACCGTCCTCTCGACGGCCCGCGGGCCGTCGGCCTCGGCAGCAGGACCACTCACACCTGCGCTGACTGGCCCGACCGGCCCCGGTCGCCATCCGCCGACTCGGCACGGGGCGGCTGGACGCCAGGCCGCGTCAGTGCGGCGCGGACTCCCCCTTGGCCGGCCGGGGGATGGTGTCGCCGATGACGGCGGCGAGGCGCTGGAGCTGTGCGGCGAGTTCGCGGCGTTCGGTGGGGGTGAAGTGGGACAGGGCCTCGGACTGGCGGGCGCGTAGTTCCGTGCGCATGGCTGCGAGCCGGTGGGCGCCGTCCTCGGTGAGGCGGATGAGGACCTGGCGCTCGTCGTGCGGGGAGCGTTGCCGGGTGACCACGCCCGCCGTTTCGAGCTGCTTGAGCATGCGGGTGGCGGTGGGGACGCTGACCTCGGCGGTCGTGGCGAGCCTGCCGACCGGCAGGCCCTGGCTCCGGGCGTCCGCGGTGAGGGGTTCCAGCAGGGTGAGCTGGGCCATGGAGAGCCCGGCCCCGGAGTGGCCCATGGTGGCTGCCCTTGAGCGGCGCATGGCGTAGAACAGCCGGTCGGCGGCCTGCGCCAGCTCCCGCACGCCCGCCTCGTCTCCGGCCGGGTCCTGGTGGTTGTCCTCTTCGTGCTTGCTCACCTCTCGCATGACTGTTAGCTTACTAAATGAAGTTTGTTAGCAAGCTAAGTTTTAGGAGGCTTCGAGTCATGGACTTCCCCGCACGCATCGACGTCCACCAGCACATCGTCCCGCCGGTCTGGGCCGACACCCTGGCCGCACGCGGCCTGAACTCCGGCGGCTGGGCCATCCCTGCCTGGAGCCCTCGGAGCGCGATCGCGATGATGGACCAGCAGGGCATCGCCACCGGCGTCATGTCCGTCACCTCGCCCGGCATCCACCTCGGCGACGACGCGGCCGCCCGCGACCTGGCCCGCGCCGTCAACGAGTACGGCGCCGAGGTCGTCAAGGACAACCCCGACCGCTTCGGCCACTTCGCCGGCATCCCGCTGCCCGACGTGGACGCGGCCGTCGCCGAGGCCGTGTACGCGCTCGACGTCCTGGGGGCCGACGGTGTGGTCCTGATGTCCAACGCCCACGGCAAGTACCTCGGCGACCCGGACTTCGAGCCCCTGTGGGCCGAGCTGGACCGCCGCGCCGCGAACGTCTTCGTGCACCCCGCGCAGCCGCCGATGCCGCTGCTGCCCGGCACGCCCGCCCCGCTCGCGGACTATGTCTTCGACACCACCCGCACCGCCCTGAACATGGTGCTGAACGGTGTCATGGACCGATACCGCGATGTGCGGGTGATCCTCTCCCACGGCGGCGGCTTCCTGCCGTATGCCGCCTACCGCTTCTCCGGCCTGACCTCCACCGTCGTGGACCGGGACCGCAAGGCGGACGACATCCTGCACGACCTGAAGCGGTTCTACTTCGACACCGCCCTGTCCGCGAGCCCCTCCGCCCTGCCGGCCCTGCTCGCCTTCGCCGAGCCCGGTCACGTCCTCTACGGCAGCGACCGGCCCTTCGCCCCGCAGGAGGCCGGCACCTACTACAACCACTTCCTGGAGACCTATCCCGACTTCACCACGGGCCAGGCCGAAGCCATCGACCGCGGCAACGCCGAGGCGCTCTTCCCCCGCCTCGCCCGCTGACCGTCCCGTCCCCGCGCACGCTCCACATCAGCGCGGTGCCGCGATGCCCCGCACCCGCGATGCGGGGCATCGGCGCGTCGCACCGGGCCGCCACGTCACCACGTGCTTGCGCGACGGATAGCGGCGGTTCGAAGCGTCACGGGTTCCCGCGCGAACGCGCCGCAACGGCCCGTGAAGCGGCTGGATGCCTTGAAGTCGCGGCGTGCCGGTTCGGTCGGCACTCGGGGCCGGTGGGCGGAGTTCTCGATCTGACTCGTGTGATTTCGGAGAGGCCTCGTTCCCCTGCGGCATTCAGGCGAACTGCTAACCTCCGGCCTCGTGGAGAACAGTGTGTATGTGGGCAATGCGGGCAAGGATGCGGCGCTGGACCGGGGATGGCTCCTCGGGCACTTCAAGGACGCGAGCGACCCGCGCCACAGCGAGGACGTAGAGATCAAGTGGGGAGTTCACCCTCGCGGCGACGAGCGCTCGCAGTGGGTGAAGGGCGAGGAACGCACCGCTCTCCTGGTTCTGATCAGCGGACGTTTCCGTGTCGAACTCCCCGGCCGCAGCGTCCTCCTGGAAGAGCAGGGGGACTACGTCGTGTGGGGGCGCGGGGTCGACCACTCATGGTTCGCGGAGGAGGAATCGGTGGTGCTGGCCGTCCGTTGGCCGTCCGTGCCCGGCTACGCGGTGGAAGAGAAGCGCCGCGAACGGGAGCAGGGCTGAGCTGCCGACGGCCGGGGCATGACGGTCCCCGAACTCGAACAGGCCATGAGTTCCTGCATCAGGCCCGAGGACGACCTGAAGGCGGAAGCGGACGTCCTGCTGGAGCGCGGTTGGCTAACAATCGACGGCGCGGGGCGGCTGTGGATCACCGAGCCGGGTGAGAAGGCCCGTGCCGGCCTCAAGCGGCACACCCCGGCCATCCGGGCCCGCATCCACCAGGGCATCGACGACGCCGACTACGTCACCGCGGTGAGAGTCCTCCAGCAGCTGATCCGGAACACCGGCGGCACCCTGACCTGAGTCCGCGCCCCGCGGCCGTCCGTCCTCCCGTGGACGTACCCCCCCGTGACCGTCCGCCCCACCCCGCCGACCGTCCGGGCCCGCCGGGGTCATGCGGCGGCGGACGTCGGCGTCAGGCGGCCGATGCCGGGCCGGGCGGCAGGTGGACCGTCATGACCAGGTGGCAGGCCCGGGGGCCGACGCCGCGGTAGGTGTGAGGGGCGTCGCCGTCGAAGGTGGCCGTCTGGCCTGCCTCCACGCGGTGTTCGGTGCCGTCGACGATCAGCGTCATCCGGCCGGAGGTGACGCTTACCGTTTCCACGACCCCGGCCTGGTGCGGGTGGCTGGGGTACTCCTCGTCCGGCTCCAGCCGCCAGCGCCAGACCTCGACCGGGGCCGCGCCCGAGGTCGTCAGCATGAGCCGGGCCTCGCTGCCTTGCGCCCCGGTCCACAGGGGGGTCACGGCGTCGGCCGATACGACCCGGACGCGGCCTTCCGCCGGTCCTTCCATCAGCGCGGACACCGAGATGCCGAGCGTGTCGGCGAGCCGGACCAGGGTGGCGAAGTTGGGGTTGCCCTGGGCCTTCTCCAGCCCCACCAGGGCGCCCTTGCTGACCTGTGCACGCCGGCCGAGCTCGTCCAGGGACAGCCCTGCGCGGGTGCGGGCCGCTCTGACGTTGCGCGCGAGCGTCCGCAGCGCCTTGTCCGTCTCGGCCATCCGATCACCATCCTTGCGAAGAACCATTGGAATGCACCGTGCGGTCGTTTGGTTGACACGGGACGGTCGGTTCGTTGTACCTTTGGGTCGTTCTATTGAATAGTAAGGGATGTGCCCGTGATTGCTCTGCTGCTGGCCCTGGGCAGCTCACTCGCCTACGGATGCGCCGATTTCCTCGGGGGTCTCGGGGCCCGCAGGGCTCATGTGCTGCGCACCGTGATGATCGCGGCCCCGGCATCCCTCGTGGTCGAGCTGCTGCTGTGGCCTTTCCTCGGCGCCTCGTTCGGTGCGGCGGCCCTGGGCTGGGGTGCGGCGTCCGGTGTCGCGTCGGCCGCCGCGTTCGCCCTGCTCTACAAGACGCTGGCGATCGGCCCGATGAACGTACTGTCGCCCGTGACCGCGCTGATGTCCGCCATGCTGCCCGTGGGCGTCGGCCTGTTGCAGGGGGAGCGCCTGGGCGTCGCCGGACTCGTGGGTCTGCCGCTCGCACTGGCCGCGGTCGTGCTGGTCAGTGCCGGGCACGGCTCGGGGGCGGTGCGGCCCTCGCGTACGGCGCTGCGGCTGGCACTCGGTGCGGGCGCCGCCATCGCCCTCCAGCTGGTCTTCCTGCACCAGGCGCCGTCCGACAGCGGGGTCGCGCCGCTGATCATCGGCAGGGCGGTGTCCTCGGCCGTCACTCTGGGTGCCGCCGGGCTGATGTTTCGCAGGCTGGGGTCCGAGCGGCCCTCCTGCGCGATGTCCGTCAGCGCCGGCGTGCTGGACTCGGTGGCGAACCTGCTGTTCCTGCTCGCCGCCCGCAGCGGAGACCTTGCCGTCGTCGCCGTGATCACCGCCCTCTACCCCGCCGGCACCGTCCTGCTCGCCCGCAGTGTGCTGGCCGAGCGCATCCACCGCGGCCAGATCGTCGGGCTCGGCACCGCCGTGGCCGCCGTCAGCCTCCTCGCCCTCACCTGACCCTCCCGCCCGCAGCACCTGTCACGTACGAGGATCAGCATGTTCATCCAGCCCTGGGACGCCGCCCCGGACGAAACCGAATGGCGGAACCGGATCGCCGGCGGTCACGACTTCGGACAGCTCAGAGTCAACGGCCCGCCCGGCCGCCCGCCCGCCGTCGTCCCCACCGCGGCACGTGTGTCGCCGACGCCTTCCCGGCACTCTCGTCGCCCTGTCACCGCCACCGGCCTGCGCGGCCGCGAGGACTGGCCCCGCACGGCCGCCGCACTGGCGGAGCTGGAGCAGCAACTCGCCGACGGCTCCTGGCAGCCCGCCGACGACCGGCCCCCGCATCGACGCCCCGTGGAACCCGGTCCCGGTCCCGTGTGGCCGGCGCGGTGGGCCATCATCGCCGGATGACAGGCGTGAAGCTGCCGGACGGGTGGACCTTGGAGGAGATCCGTCGCGTCTCCGGCGACCGGGAGGCCACGGCCCTCGATACCGACCGTTCGGTGACGTGGGTGGTGGGGCGGGCGCGCTACGACGAGAACGAACGGCTCGATCCTGAAATCGTCCTGGGGTTCCAGGGGTTGAGTCTTGTGAAGCCGGTCGACGACGACTGGTACATGGGCAGCCTGTACGAGGACGGCAGTGTCGACTGCTGGAGCGCGCACTCCGATCTCTACGAGGCGCTTCGGGGGCTGTAGTCACGGCGCTGTTCGCTCCGGGGAGCCGCTTGCGGATGGGTCATGCGAACGCCGTCCCCTGTGGGTTCCAGTCATCGCCGATGAACCTCGACGGAGCGGCCCGTATCGGCGGTTCGACTCCACTCCTGGCCTCCGCCTTCGTGCAGGACGGCGATGGCCGCACCCACGTGGATGCGGCGGCGGCCGTCGACGTGTTCCACGGCGATGCCCCCCACGGAACGAGCTGTCCGGGCGCCGCCGTTGCTGCGGCCGCAGAAGCCCGGGTGCGGCCGGGGCGTGCCGGTACGGCAGGCGCGGCGGAGCACACCGTCCACCTGCGTCGTCCGCAGCCGGGACCGCGCGATCGGCCCCGGTGTCCGGAGAGAAACGAGCAGGCGCTGTTCCAGCACCTTGACCGTGGGACACAGGCCGTTCCCCCTTCGTCAGCGAACCCGGGAAAGCCGCTGCCGCACTGCGCGGCCTGCTTTCGCCCAAGGCCGGGCGCCGTCCCGAGACCAACGGCGGGTGACCGAGGGCGCCGGAGCGGTACGGGCGGTACTCACCGGTGCCGTCCGCTGTTCGCAGGGAAGACGCCTGCCCAGGCGTGCCAGCGGGGAGAACGCCATGAACAGCGGGGACAGGGAGAGGGCGACGGCGGTCACCAGCAGGCTCGTACGCAGTCCCCAGTGGCCCGCCAGGAAGCCGCCCAGCAGCGAACCGACCGGGGTCGGGCCCATGCCCGCGAAGTTGATCGTCGCCACGACCCGGCCCTGCATATGTACGGGCGTGATGGCCTGCCGCACCGCCATCAACGTGACGTTGACCAGCTGACCGAAGGTGCCGAAGGCGAAGTTGACGCCGATGAGTACGGGGAGCGTGACGGCCGCCGTACCGTGCAGCGCGGGCACGCAGAGCATCACGCCGTCCGCGATCACTGCCGATGGCACCAGCACCTTGCCGTACCCGAACCTCCCCGGCAGCCTCGCCGCCAGCATCGATCCCACGACCGCGCCCGGGCCCGTCGCGGCGAGCGCCAGGCCGATGGCCGTGCCCGACAGGTGCAGTTCGCGCGGGAGGTAGAGCAGATAGACGGTCATCAGGGCGGCGAACCAGAACTGGAAGAGAGCCGAGGCCACACCCACCGCCCGCAGTGAGGCGTTGCCGGCCACGAAACGCAGGCCTTCGTGGATCTGCCGCCGGACGCCGGTCCGTCCTTCGCCGGACACCGGTACCGGTTCGTGCCTGCGGATCCGCCGGATCGACACGGACGACAGCGCGAAGAAGAACGCGCCGGTGACGACAGCGACCGGGCCCGAGAACACCGACACCAGCGTGCCACCGAGTGCCGGGCCGCCGATCTGTGCCGCGGATCTGCTGCCCTCCAGCGCACTGTTGCCCCGTATCAGCTGGTCACGGTCCACGAGCCGGACGAGCGACGCCTGGTACGCCACGTCGAAGAACACGCTCAGTACGCCGACGAGCAGTGCGACCACGAACAGCACGGGCAGTCCGAGGAGGCCCAGGAGACCTGCGGCGGGGATCACCGCCAGCGCGAGTGCCCGGCCGTAGTCGGCCAGCACCATCACCGTACGGGCGCACCGACGGTCCACCCACGCGCCCGCGAGGAGCGAGAGCAGCAGGATCGGTGCCTGCTCCACCGCACGCAGGAAGCCGAGTTGACCGGAACCCGCGTGGAGCGACACCACGGCGATGAGCGGCAGGACCACCTGCGTCGCCTGCGCCCCGAACTGCGACGCGGTCTGGCCCACCCACAGCCTGCGGAAGTCGGCGTCCCGCCACGGACCAGGCGGAGCCCCGGCCCGGTCCTTGCCGGCGGCCCTCATCGCGTCGCCCGGACGCGAAGGTCCCGGGGCCGGGATTCAGAAGGATTCGGTGGCGGGAGGCGGCGGGCGGGTGCGAAGAGGGTTCGGGTGGACGGCATGGGTTGCACGGGGGCCCCTTGAGCTGCGAAGGACAACGCTCGCCGGCCGGGGCACGGGAAAGTGCACCGGCGGTTCGGGCGAGAAAGGCTCGCTGTGCCGCAGACGGGAGGCAGCACGCGATGACGGGTCGGTCACGACCTACGACGTCAGCGCGCGCTCGGGCGACCGGGCATCTCCACTCCTGCCTGAAGGATCGGTTTGTGGTCGAAGGCTAGCCGTGCGGGCCCGTGCGGGGGAGGGAATTTCCGCCCACCCCTGTCACCCGTATGGCCGCGTCCGAGTAGCCGCGCCCCAAGGTGCCGAGCAGGGTCGGTCTGACGTAGCCCCACCGGCCTAGGAGTACTCATGGCACAGACCGCGCCCACGCCGGGCAACTCTTCCTCGTCCCCCTCCCACCCCGGGGGCATCAACCCCTGGGCGGCCGGCGGGATCATGTTCGCCGGTGTCCTGCTGATGGTCGACGGGGTGCTGGGCGCGATCAAGGGCATCGCCGGTATCGCGTCCGACGACGTCTACGCACGGATCAACAACTACGTCTTCGAGTTCAACGTGACGACCTGGGGCTGGGTCCACCTCATCCTCGGCATCATCATCGCCGTCGTCGGCTGGGGCATCCTCAAGGGCTCCGTCTGGGCTCGCGGCGCAGGCGTGGGGCTCGCGGCGCTCAACATGATCGCCAACTTCATGTGGCTGCCCTACCAGCCGATCTGGGCCGTCGTCTCCCTCGCGATCGACACCTTCGTGATCTGGGCCCTGTGCACGGACCGCTCGAAGTCCGTCATCGGATGAGCGCCGGCAACGGCGCCGGCCCGGCGCGTTCAACAGCGGCGGACGCCTGGATATGGGGATATCCGCTGCTCCAGAACTACCGCACCATGTATCCGCAGGCCATCGACCCGGACGATCCCCGCTCGGTCGGTGGCTTCGGGCGGTTCCGGCACTACTCAAAGCCGTTCACCCCGGCCAACACCGATGTGGTGACGCCCAACAACGACACCCCGTACTCCTGGGCGTGGCTCGATCTGCGCGACGAGCCGTGGGTGGTCTCCGTACCGGCCGTCGACCGGTACTACGTCCTGCCGTTCCACGACCTCGACACCTCGTACGTGGGATACATCGGGACCCGTGCGACCGGGAAGGAAGCCGGGGACCACCTCGTCGCGGGGCCCGGGTGGCGGGGACAGGTGCCCGACGGGATCAGCGGAGTGCTGCGTGCGGACACCTTCCTCGTCGGGATTCTCGGGCGCACGTATCTGGCGGGACCCGAGGACGTGGCGGCGCTGCGGGCCGTCCAGGAGCAGTACCGGCTGCGACCGCTGTCGGAGTTCCTCGACACGGCAGCCCCGCACCCCGTCGGCGAGCCCGTCTGGCCCGTGTGGCGCGAGGAGGACCTGGACAGCGCCGAGTTCTTCACGCTGCTCGACTTCCTGCTCCAGTTCTTCCCCGTACTCGACAGCGAACGGGAGCTGCGCGAGCGGCTCGCCGCGCTCGGCGTCGACGGCAGTGGCGAATTCGAACCCGCAGCGCTGAAGCCGGAGATCCAGGAGGCCGTCCGGCTGGGGATCGCCGACGCACGCGAGCGGCTGGAGGCGGCGAAGAGCGGGGCCGCCGATTCCACCGGCTGGTTCGGCACGCGGGCCGAACACGGTGACGACTACCTCACCCGCGCGGTCGGCGTCGACAAGGGGCTCTACGGGCTGCCCGCCGCCGAGGCCTGGTACGCCGGCTGGCTGGAGGACGACCGGGACAACCGCCCGCCGGACGCCTCCGCCCGCGACTACACCGTGCACTTCCCGGCCGGGCAGCTGCCGCCCGCCCGCTTCTTCTGGTCCGCCACCATGTACCGGCTGCCCGAGCGGCTGCTCGTCGACAACCCGGCCGACCGCTACTCGATCGGCGACCGCACCCCGGGCCTGGTGTACGACGAGGACGGCGGACTGACCCTCCACATACGGAAGGACCGGCCCGAGGATCCGAAGCGGGCCGCCAACTGGCTTCCCGCGCCCGACGGGCCGTTCACCGTCGCCGTCCGCGTGTACGGGCCCGAACCGGCCCTCCTGGACGGTGGCTGGACCATGCCGGCGCTCGCCGTGCACGACCGCTGACCGAAGGGGAGGTCTTCCATGTCCGAGGAGCAAACGTCCGAACTCGTCGAGCTGGCTGCCGAGGCGTACGTCTACGGGTATCCGCTGGTCTTCGACCTGTCGATGGTCGAGACCTGTCTGCACAAGGGGTTCGGCGCGCTGGCGGCAGCACCCTTCAACCAGTTCTCGCACTCCGACCGGCTCGCCGACGCCGGCGCGCACTTCGTTTCCGTCAACAACGACACCGTGTACTCGATCGCCCAGCTCGACCTGTCCGGCGGACCGGTGCGACTGCACGTCCCGGACACCGGCGGTGCGTACTACGTCCTGCAGTTCGTCGACGCCTGGACCAACAACTTCGCCTACGTCGGCCGCCGGGCCACGGGGACGGAGGCGGGCGACTGGCTCGTCGTGCCGCCCGGCTGGGCGGGCACCGCGCCCGACGACGTGCGCGGCGTGATCGACGCGCCCACGAGTGTCGTCACCGTCGTCGGGCGCAACGCCTGCGACGGCCCGGACGACCTGGCGCGGGTCCGCGCGCTACAGGAGCAGCTCACCCTCACCCACCTCGAACCCGGCGAGCACCGCACCGGTCTGCCCGCACCCGACGCCGGTGTGCCGGCGGAGCTCCGCTTCTTCGAGCAGCTCAGGGTATGGATGGCCGACTTCCCGCCGTCCGCCGCGGACCGGGCCCATCAGGACCGGTTCCAGCCGCTGGGGCTCCTGGAGGAGGGGCCCTCGCCGTACGTCCCGGCCGGTTCCGCTCTCGTACGCGCCCTGACCGAGGGGCTGGCGCTGGGCAAGGAACGGGTGGAGGCGGCCAGCCGGCCGGGAACCGGGGCCGCAGGCGGGGACGGTGGTGGCGGGGGATGGTCGATGAACCCCCACCTCTTCGACTACAACCTCGACCATTTCGGGGTGGGGACCGTCGACTCGCCGGAGTGGAAGATCGCGGACCGGGAGGCCTCCTACCTGGCCAGGGCCGTGGCGGCCCGCGTCGGGCTGTGGGGGAACCACGGCTACGAGGCCGTGTACGCGCAGACCTTCCACGACGCCGACGGTGCGCCGCTCAGCGGTGCGCACCGCTACGAGCTCCGCTTCGAGGAGCCGCCGCCGGTCGACGCGTTCTGGTCCGTGACCATGTACGACACCCCCGACTACTTCCTCGTCGCCAACCCGGCGGGGCGGTACTCGATCGGGGACCGCACGCCCGGGATCGTGCGCGCCGACGACGGGTCGCTGACCCTCCACATCAGCAGGGAGCGCCCCGCCGGCCCGGCCGCCGCGGCGAACTGGCTGCCGGCGCCCGAGGGGGAGTTCCGGCCCATGCTCAGGCTGTACATGCCGCAGCGGGCGGTGCTCGACGGGACGTACGAGATCCCCGCCGTCCGGCGGGTCGAGGAGGCAGGCCGTGGGTGATGCGATCGGCCAGATGCTGGCATCCGCCGTCGGCATCGCGATCAGCCCGCTGCCGCTGATCGCCGTCATCCTCATGCTCGCCACCCCGCGCGGCCGGTCCAACGGCATCGCGTTCGCGCTCGGCTGGACGGTGTCGCTCGCCGCCCTGGTCACGGTGGTCGTGCTCGCGGGCTCGGGGGCCGACGCCTCCGACGGCGGCGAGGGACCCGCCACCTGGACGCTGTGGCTGAAACTGGGGCTGGGCGCACTGTTCGTGCTGATGGCGGCCAAACAGTGGAAGGGACGGCCGAGGGAGGGGCAGGACGCCGAGCAGCCCAAGTGGATGCAGGCGATCGACGGGTTCACCCCCGGCAAGTCGGCCGGGCTGGCGGCCGCGCTGGCCGTCGCCAACCCGAAGAACCTGGTGCTGGCGGTCGGTGGTGCGGTGTCCATCGCCTCCAGCACGGCGGACGGGGGCGGAAAGGCCGTCGCCGGCGTGCTGATGGTGCTCGTCGCGTCGCTCTGCACCACGCTGCCGCTGGCCGTCTACCTCTTCGGCGGGGAGCGGTCCGCGAAGGTGCTGGGGGAGTGGAAGGCGTGGATGGGGCGGCACAACGCCGCGATCATGACGACGGTGCTGGTCGTCCTCGGTGCCAAGTACATCGGCGACGCGATCAGCGGGCTGGCCGGCTGACGGGCCGGGTCCGGGGGGTGCACCGGCGGTGGCAGGCGGGGCACACCCGCAGCGGAAGTGCCGTTCGGCGGTGGGCCGGGGTGGACCCGGGGGTGCGCCGTGGCCGGTGGGCCGGGGCCGCACCGGCAGCCCGGGACGTTGTCAGTGCTGCGGTCCACACTGGAGGCATGTGCCGCAGCATCAAGACCCTTCGTCCGCCGGCCCTCCCCGAAGAGGCGACCGAGGAGGACATCCGCGCCGCCGCCCTGCAGTTCGTCCGCAAGGTGTCCGGCTTCCGTGCCCCGGCCGCGCACAACCGGGAGGTCTTCGACCAGGCCGTCGACGAGATCGCCGGAGCGACGGCCAGACTGCTGGAAGGTCTGGAAGTGCGGGGTGGTGTCAGGACGCCGTAGAGACCGGGGCGGATGCTGCGGCGGCCGCCGCAGCGGGGCGCTTCATCAGGAGCGCGGCGAACGCTCCCGCGACGAACAGGGCCAGGACCGAGAGGGCCGTGCCCAGCCAGCTCGCGCCGAGCCAGTGTGCGCCGAAGTAGCCGAGGCCCACGCTGTAGCCCGCCCAGGCCACGCCTGCCACGGCCGACCACGGCAGGAATTCCTTCACGTCGCGGTGCGAGGCGCCCGCGCCCAGCGAGACGACGGAGCGGCCGGCCGGGGCGAAGCGGGCGATGACGACGAGGACCCCGCCGCCGCGGCTCAGCGCCGCGCCGAGACGTTCCTGCGCCGAGGTGAGACGGCGCGAGCGGGCGATGGCGCGGTCCAGGCGCTCGCCGCCGCGCCAGGCCAGCCTGTACGCGACGAGGTCGCCGAGGACCGATGCGGTGGCCGCGCAGAGGATCAGGGCCAGGACCGAGGGGACCTCGGTCACGTGCCGGGCCGCGCCCGCGGCGTCGGCGGCGACGCTGGTGGTGCCCGCGGCGGCGGCCGTGGCGGCCGTGATCACGAGGACTCCGCTCGGCAGCACGGGGAGGAAGACGTCCAGCAGCACGGAGAGGGCGACCACGGCGTAGATCCATGGGCTGCTGGTCAGCGCACCCACACTCTCGAGCACCTTCTACTCCCCGATTCGTAACCACGCCGCGACGTCGCAGGGGAGCGGCAGGAGCGGCAGGGACAGCTGTACAGCGTACGCCTGCCGTTCACCTGGAGATCCCTATATATGCGTGATGTTGGGCATCTCACGTGAGTCACAGCAGTACCGCGGGCATCGCATCGCGCTGCCCGCACCCGTACGCGTGTCCTCCTGTGCCCGTACCTCGTGCACGTACCTCGTACGCGCCGGGGAGCGGCTCCCGGCGCGCACGAGGTCTCGCAACGGGTCCGGTCGGCGCGAACCCGTGCGGTGGGGGATGCGGATCGCGTCAGACGGCTACCGGGGAGCTCGGCTCGGTCGCGCGGTCCTGGTCGCTCTTCGCGGTGGTGCGGGACGTGAACAGCCGGTCCAGGGCCAGGGCGCCGGGGCCGGTGAAGACGAGCAGCAGGAAGGCCCAGCAGTAGACGGCAGAGGGCTCGCCGCCGTTCTCCAGCGGGAAGAGCGCCTCGGGCTGGTGGACCTTGAAGTACGCGTACGCCATGGAGCCGGACGCGACGAGGGCGGCGACACGGGTGCCGAGGCCCAGCACCACGAGGCCGCCGCCGACGAGCTGGATGACCGCCGCGTACCAGCCGGGCCAGGTGCCGGCGGGTATGGAGCCACCGCCCATGGCGCCGCCGAGGATGCCGAAGAGCGAGGCGGCGCCGTGGCAGGCGAAGAGCAGGCCTACGACGATGCGGAAGAGCGCCAGGGCATAGGGCTGGGCTTGATTCAGACGTGTGTACATGGGGGGAGAGCTCCTTCGGTCTGGTGGGGACGTGAACCGACTGAGCGCCTTAGATTAGGTAGACCTCACCAATACTTGCAAGTTCAACGTTTTGTCGACTGGCTGAAAGCCGACGGTGCGTCATCGGTCAGTGAGCGGTCGAAGGCCAGCTCCAGTACGGTCCCCGTCTTCCGTGACTTGGCCTGAACCAATGACAACGCGGCTTTCCGGCCACTCAAGGTCAGTGTCATCAGCTGATTGCCGAACCACGGTCCGTCCGTCCTGTGCCACCGCACCGACGGCGTTCCGGTGCGCCCGTGGCGTGCCAGCAGCCGGCCGAGCAGCCGTCCGGCCCGGCTCCAGGCGAAACGGAAGCCGCCCCTGAGGGGTGCGGGAATGGAGTTGTGCACGGGAGAGCAGGTCAGCTGCAGAACTCGGGCCGCCGGTGCGCCGCCGGGGGCCGGAGCGGACGGGGCGGGCTCCGCGATGTACGCATGGTGCACATCGCCCGACAGCACGCATATCGTCGCCGGGGCCTCCGGCCCCTCGGCCACCTCCCGGATCAGCTCCGTCAGCCGTCCGAACGACTCGGGGAACGCCGCCCAATGCTCCAGGTCGGAGCGCCGCCGCAGGAACTCGCCGACGCGCGCCCAGCGCCCGTCCGGCCCGCCCCGCTCGCCCCGGCACAGTGCGGCGCTCCACTGCTCGGCGTCATGGACCAGGGGTGGCAGCAGCCACGGCAGCGAGGTGCCGATCAGGAGGTGATCGCAGGAGCCGGGCGCGGACAGGGCCTCCTGTCGCAGCCACTGGGCCTCCCGCGGGTGGAGCATCGCCCGGTGCTGTTCGTCGAGCACCCGGGCTGCGCGGCTGTCGACCATGAGCAGCCGTACTCGGCCGAAAATGCGCCGGTAGCTCCAGCGGGTCCGGGTGGGGTCGGCGGCGGCCTCGGCGGCGAAACGGCGCAACGCTTCCGTGGCGTCCGCGGTGGCGTGCACCGCAGTGTGCAGCGGTTCCGCGGCGATCTCGGCGGGGGAGAGATTGCCCAGATGCTGGTAGACCCAGTACGACATCAGCCCGCTGACGATCCGCTCGTGCCACCAGGGCGTGGCCCGGACGGAGGCCAGCCAGGCGGCGCTGGTGTTCCAGTCGTCGATGACGTCGTGATCGTCGAAGATCATGCAGCTGGGGACCGTCGAGAGCAGCCACCGCACCTCGGGGTCGCGCCACGACTCGTCGTACAGGCAGGTGTATTCGTCGTAGTCCGCCACCTCCGCCCCCGGCGGCTCGTTCAGATCGCGCCGGGCCGCCAGCCGGCGGCGGGTCGCCCCGGAGGTCTCGTCCGCGTACACCTGGTCGCCCAGGAGCAGCAGGACGTCGGGGCGCACGGCTGCCGGGTCGGACGCGAGGCGTGCGGCGAGGGTGTCCAGGGCGTCCGGGCCGACGGGGTCGGTCCGGCCCGGCAGGTGGCCGTCGGCGGGTGGCGCCGCCCAGCGGCAGGAGCCGAACGCGACCCGGACCGTGGCGGGTTCAGCCCTCTCGCCGTCGGCCGCCGCCGCGGGTATGGAAGGGGTGGTGATCGTGCTCGGCGGGAACCGGTACTGCTCGGGCGGCCACACCGCGCGGTCGTCCAGCAGTACCTCGTAGGGGGTGGTGGAGCCGGGCGTCAGTCCGGTCACGACCACCAGGGCGTAGTGGTGCCCGGCGACCGCGAAGGTGCGGGACGAGCCCGACGCCCCGTCCGCGCAACGGACTTCGGCCGTGCACGGCCGGTCCGCCTCGATCCAGACGGTCGCGGTGGAGGCGGTCTCCCAGTCGACGTACCGCAGCAGTGGTCCCAGGCGCAGCCCGGCCATGTGGTGCTCCTCGCGTCGTTCCGTACGGGACGGTTCCGTACGACGGATGCGTACGGCGGGTTCGTACCGTACGGAACGACGGGGGAGCGCGGGGTGGTTCCGGGAGGGCGCGGGGCGGTCAGCCGGAACTTGGCCCTCGCCGGGCGGTCAGCAGCCGTTGAGTACGGACTGCAGGGCGCTCTTCTCGGCCGAGTCGACACTCAGGTCGTAGTAGTGCTTCACGTGCACCCAGGCGCGTACGTAAGTGCACTGGTACGCGGTGCGTGAGGGGAGCCAGGTCGCGGGGTCCTGGTCGCTCTTGGACTGGTTGACGTTGTCGGTGACGGCGATGAGCTGGGGGCGCGTCAGGTCGTTGGCGTACGCCTGCCGTTGGGCGGTGGTCCAGCCGGAGGCGCCCGAACGCCAGGCCTCGGCGAGCGGGACCATGTGGTCGATGTCCAGATCGGATGCGGCGGTCCAGGTGGCACCGTCGTACGGCGAGTACCAACTGCCGCTGACGGCGGCACAGCTGGAGTCCTGCGAGACGTTGGTGCCGTCCCTCTTGAGGACGACCTCGCGGGTGTTGCAGGCACCCGACTGGGTGATCCAGTGCGGGAACTTGTCCCTGCTGTATCCGGTGGACGAGCCTTCCGCCTTCACGGTCAGCTCGCTCAGATACGTGCGGGCGGTGGACGCGGAGACCGGGGTGGGCATGGCCGCCTGCGCGCTGGGGGCGGTGAGCAGTCCGGTGGTTGCGGCGAGGGCGGCGGTTGCGGCGAGGACGGCTATGCGACGCGCGTAGACACCTGACATGCGAACTCCCTTGATGTGGGGGGATATTGGGCGGCCCGTTCGGAGCGGCCCGGCCATCGTGGCGGCGCCAGGTTTCTGTGGGGTGGGCGCCAGGTAACAGAGTGGCGACATGCGCACGTCACATCAAGGGGTCTGACAAAGCGGTTCGGGGTGCGGGGGCGTACCGGCGTGCGTGCGCGGGCGTACGGAACCGAGGGGGCCGGGCCCGTGGGCCGGGCCCGGGCGGGGCGGACTCCGGCCCGGCGCGGGGGGCCGCGGTTCGCGGCGCGGGCCCGGGCGGAGGTGGTCTTAGGGTGGCCGCGTGCTGCTTCCGGTCAACCTCACGCTCGGCGTCGTCCTGGCGCTGCTGCTCGTGGCGGCCGCCGCCGTCGCCCGGTTCGCGTCCCTCGGCCGGACGCGCGAGATCGTCGTGGCCGGGCTGCGGGCCGCGGTCCAGCTCGCCGTGGTCTCCTCGCTGATCGGCTGGGTGGTCCACGCGGCGGCGCCGATGTTCGCGTTCATCGCGCTGATGTACGCCGTGGCCGTGTGGACCGCGGGGCGCCGGATCACGCGAAACCGCACGTGGTGCTGGGTGGCCGTGCCCATCGGGGCGGGGGTCGTGCCGGTGGTCGTCGTGCTGCTGCTCACCGGCCTTGTTCCGGTCCGGGGCATCGCGCTGATCCCGGTGACGGGCATTCTCATCGGGGGTGCGCTGACCGCGACGGTGCTCGGCGGCCGACGGGCGCTCGACGAACTGGCCACGCGGCGGGGCGAGGTGGAGGCGGCGATGGCCCTCGGGTTCCTGGACCGTGACGCACGGCTGGAGATCGCCCGGCCCGCGGCGTCGGACGCGCTGCTGCCGGGGCTCGACCAGACGCGCACGGTGGGCCTCGTCACGCTGCCAGGGGCCTTCGTGGGCATGCTGCTGGGCGGCGCCTCACCGGTA
This sequence comes from Streptomyces sp. NPDC002809, assembly GCF_040295435.1. Taxonomy (NCBI): domain Bacteria; kingdom Bacillati; phylum Actinomycetota; class Actinomycetes; order Kitasatosporales; family Streptomycetaceae; genus Streptomyces; species Streptomyces sp. NPDC002809. The sequence goes on along the minus strand of NZ_JBEOVJ010000026.1, from coordinate 74,190 downwards.
CAGGCGGGCGCCGTACAGCTGTTCGTGCTGGTGGCCCTGATGGCCGTTCAGGCGGTGGCCGTCGCGACCGTGCTGGAACTGGTGGCCCGGGGGCGGCTGCACCGCGATCCCGCGAAGGAGCGGGCCGCGGCGCGCTGATGCCGAGCGGGTGGGCGGCCGTGGCGGGCCGGGCTCCGTGCGGGCGGGCGATGCGTGCGAAGGGTTCCGCCGGGGGTGCCGGCTATCGCGCGCTGACGTGCAGTACGACCGAGCCGTCCGCCGCCGCGTCCACCCGGATCTGCGTCAGGTCGTCGACGTGGGCGTCGGGGGAGAGCGCCGCCGCGCGCGGGCCCACGCCCACGACGCGCATGCCCGCCGCACGGCCGGCCGCGATGCCCGCCTCGGAGTCCTCGAAGACGATGCAGTCCGCCGGTGCGAAGCCGAGTCCGGCCGCGCCCTTGAGGAAGCCCTCGGGGTCCGGCTTGCTGGCGCCGACGCTCTCGGCGGTGACGCGGAGCTCCGGCATCCGCAGCCCGGCCGCGGTCATCCGGGCCCGGGCCAGTGCCAGGTCGGCCGAGGTCACCAGGGCGTGCGGGAGCGGGGCTATCGCGTCCATGAAGGCGGGGGCGCCGCCGATCGGGACGACGCCGTCGGTGTCGGCGGTCTCCTCGGCGAGCATCAGCCGGTTGTCCGCGTAGTTCTCCTCCATCGGGCGGTCCGGGAGGAGCACCGCCATCGTGGCGTACCCCTGCCGGCCGTGGACCACCTTGAGGGCTGCCACCGGGTCCAGGCCCTGCCGCAGTGCCCAGCGCCGCCAGCAGCGCTCCACCACGGCGTCGGAGTTCACCAGCGTGCCGTCCATGTCGAGGAGGAGTGCGTGGGCGGTGAGGACGGTGGCCGGCATGGGCGGGCTCCAGAGCGGGGGGGAAGCGAACGCCGCGGGGGGACATGCGGCGCGGGGGGAGAAACAAGTGGCCCCCGCTCGCCGGTCAGGGTGTGCGCGCGGAGGCCACTTTGTTTCTCCACGATACAAAAACGGGACCGGGAAAGCGAATCCCGGCCCCGGGGCGGCCTTCCGCGCCGGTCAGTGGTGCCCCCGCCCCGTCGTGGCCGCCTCCAGCACGCTCCGGGTGTTCGGCCCGTAGACCCCCTCGGGGTCGCCCTGGACGTTTCTCCATATCTGGTACTCGCGGACGGCCTGCTCGACCCGCTCCGAGTAGTCGTCGTCGATGGGACCCTGCGCGAGCACCCACGCCTCCTGGAGCCGGCGCTGCAGTTCGTCCACCTCCGGGCCGTCGTCGCCGCGCCGCAGCGTCGTGCCGCCCTGCGACTGGGCGGGCGGCGCCACAGCCGCCGGGTTACTGGTCCCCGCCGTGGCCACCGGGGACGAGGCGGCGGCGGGCTGTGACGGGGATGCCGACGCGGAACGGGACGACGACGCGGACGCGGACGACGCCGCGGAGGCGGAGGCCGATGCCGACGCGGACGGTGAACCGGACGCCCGCCGTGAGGCGGACGCCGACGCGGACACCGACGCGGAGGCCGACGGCTCGACGCTCTCCTCGGGGAGGCTGGCCACCGTGGAGGGCAGCGCCTGATCCAGGTCGGCCTCCTGGTTCCGGTCCCCGTCGAACAGCCCGCCCACGAAGGCCGCGGTGCCGACCACCGTCACGACGGCCGCCCCCGCGACCAGTGCCGCGAAGGGCCGACGGCGGCGTGGCTGCACGGGGTCCGGGCCGGTCGTGAGGATTGCGGTGCCGGCGAAGTCCGCCGCGCCGCCCGGGTCCGCCGCTTCCGGCGGCGCATCCGGCGCCGCCGGATCCAGGAACAGCGGCATCGTCGTGGCGGCGTCCCCCGGCTGCCCGCCCGGCGTGTGCCTCCGGGAGGGCCGGGCGGGGTCGGCGTCGTCGGAGGCGGCCGTCACCGCGTCCTCGCCGCCCAGGGTCACGTACGGCCGGATGCGCAGCGGATCGAAGTCCTCCGCCGCCGCCATCTCCGCAGACCGCTCGGCGTGGTGCCGCTCCGTGATGCGCTGCTGCTCGGCGGCCCGCTCCCGGTCGTCCAGATGCCCGGCGGCCTGCTGCGCGGAGGCGGCGTCATGACCCGCCTGCCCCTGCCCGGTCGCGCCGTACCGCCCGTGCTGACCGTTCCGCCGCGGTCCGGCTTCACCGTGGGCCGCGCGTGTTGCGCAGGCGCAGTGCGGGCCGGTGCCCGGTCTGTTGTCCGTACCGCACTCCGGGCATATATGTCCGGTCATTGTGGGTCCCCTCCCCTTGAACTGCCTGCGATTATGCAGCCCGCCGCCGGGAAGCCCAATCATGGCGTTCTTCGGCAGGCCATAACGGTGCGGAACGGACAGGATGGGGGTGTACCGGATCCGAGGAGATGTTCTATGGCCCAGCAGCTGAGCCCTCAGGCCCCGGCCCCCGGTGCCGACCGGTCCACGCGGTCGGTACTGGTGGCGATCGGCGCACTGCTTCTCGGCATGCTCCTCGCGGCACTCGACCAGACCATCGTCTCCACCGCCCTGCCGACCATCGTCAGCGATCTCGGCGGCATGGAACACCTGTCGTGGGTGGTCACGGCCTATCTGCTGGCGTCGACCGCCGCGACTCCGCTCTGGGGCAAGCTCGGCGACCAGTACGGGCGCAAAAGACTCTTCCAGACCGCCATCGTCATCTTCCTGATCGGCTCGGCGCTCTGCGGCATCGCCCAGAACATGCCGCAGCTGATCGGCTTCCGTGCCCTCCAGGGGCTGGGCGGCGGCGGCCTGATGGTGCTGTCGATGGCGATCGTGGGCGACATCGTCTCCCCGCGTGAACGCGGCAAGTACCAGGGACTGTTCGGAGCGGTGTTCGGTGCGACGAGCGTCCTCGGGCCCCTCCTCGGCGGTCTCTTCACCGAGCACCTCAGCTGGCGCTGGGTCTTCTACATCAACCTCCCCATCGGGGTCGTAGCCCTCGCCGTGATCGCCGCCGTGCTGCACATTCCGGTCCGCCGGACGAAGCACACCATCGACTACCTCGGCACCTTCCTCATCGCCTCGGTCGCCACGTGCCTGGTCCTCGTCGCCTCGCTGGGCGGCACCACATGGGCCTGGGGATCGGGGCAGATCATCGGCCTCGCCGTGCTCAGCGTGCTGCTGCTGATCGCCTTCGTGTACGTGGAGCGGCGAGCCGCCGAGCCCGTCCTGCCGCTGAAACTGTTCCGGATCAGGACCTTCAGCCTCGTCGCGGTGATCAGCTTCGTCGTCGGCTTCGCGATGTTCGGCGCGATGACCTATCTGCCGACGTTCCTCCAGGTGGTGCACGGCGTCACGCCGACGATGTCCGGCGTCCACATGCTCCCCATGGTGTTCGGTCTGCTCATCACCTCGACCCTGTCCGGCCAGATCGTCAGCCGTACGGGCCGCTGGAAGGTCTTCCCGGTCGTCGGCACCGGTCTCACCGCGATCGGTCTGCTGCTCCTGCACCGGCTCACGGAGACCAGCCCCACCTGGGAGATGAGCATCTACTTCTTCGTCTTCGGTGCGGGGCTCGGCCTGGTGATGCAGGTCCTGGTCCTGGTCGTGCAGAACGCCGTCTCCTACCAGGATCTCGGCGTCGCCACCTCGGGTGCGACCTTCTTCCGCTCGATCGGAGCCTCGTTCGGCGTCGCGATCTTCGGCACCATCTTCACCAACCGGCTCACCGACAAGCTCGGCTCCGCCCTCGCGGGCCGGCCGCTGCCGCCCGGAGTCAGCGCCAACGGGCTGGCCGCCGACCCGCGCGCCATCGGCCAGCTGCCGCCGTCGCTCCAGCAGCCCGTGCTCAACGCGTACTCGACGTCGATCACCGACGTGTTCCTGTACGCCGCCCCCGTGGTCCTGATCGCCTTCCTCTTCGCCTGGCTGCTCAAGGAGGACAAGCTGCGCGGCTCGGTGACCGCCCCCGACTCCACCGAGACGCTGGCGTCGAACCCGGTGGAGCGGTCCTCGTACGACGAGTGCGCACGCGCCCTCTCGGTCCTCGCCACCCGGGAGGGCCGCCGCGAGGTCTACGAGAAGATCACCGAGCGGGCCGGCTACGACCTGCTGCCGGCCGCCAGCTGGATGCTGCTGCGCATCAAGCGGCACGGCACCGTCGAACCCGCCCGGCTCGCCGACGTCGCCCCCGTACCGCTGCGGGTGATCAGCGACGCCGCCCGCCAGCTGGAGGAGCGCGGTCTGGCCCGCCGGGTGGGAGTGCAGATGGTGCTCACCGACCCGGGCGCCGAGGCCGTGGTGAAGCTCGCCCAGGCCCGTGAGGACTCCCTGGCCGAGCTGCTGGGCGACTGGTGGGGGCCGGACCGGCCGACCGACCTGGTCGCTCTGGTGTCGGAACTGACGGCGGAGACCACCGGGTCGAGCAAGGAGCGCCCGCACAGCCCGGGGCCCAAGCGGGACCACGCGGCCGGGCACCCGCACCAGCGGCCCACCTGAGGGCCGTCCCGTAATCCGTGGTGGATCAGCGCGCGGCGTCGGATGCGGTGCATCGCAAGGCGGAGGCGCGTCCGCACACGGGATGTATTCGGTCGTTCCGACAACGCGGCGAGGGTGCCGTAGCCGTCGTCGTGCGCCCGCCAGGGAATACGGGACAGCCCCCTCAGGGCCTTCCGGCCGGATCGTGCAGGTGCCTGCTCGCAGGCTGCACGTCCTCACAGCTCCTTGGCGAACCAGTGCTCCGCGTACTGGCGGTTGTGGAAGGCCGGCACCTCGCGGTAGCCGTGCTTGGCGTACAGTCCGCGCGCCTCGACGAGGTCGTTACGGGTGTCGAGCCGGATCTGCCGTACGCCCATGGCCCGCGCCAGGCTCTCGACGGTCGCGAGCAGCAGCCCGCCGCCGCCCGTGCCGCGCGCCCCGGGCCGTACGTAGACCCGGGTCAGCTCCGCGATGTCCGCGTCCAGCACGATCAGCCCGGCGCAGGCCACCGCACCGCCCCCGAAGCGGCCGACGACGAACTCACCGGTCGGCGGCACGAGGCGCTCGGCGCCGTCGTCGGTGAGCCCCTCGTCGATCTCCTCCACGGTCGCGGGCCGCCCCCAGTAACGGCTGGCCACCTCTTCGTAGTAGTCCCGGCGCAGCAGGGCGGCGTCCGGGGAGTCGAAGCGTTCGGGGTTCACGGTCCAGGTCATCGGGTCATTCTGGCGTGCGCCCGGCTGTATGGGGAAACGATTTGGCGCCGACGGTGCACCCCCTCGCGGACGCGGACGCCATGAGGAGCGCCGTCCCGCATCTCACCCTGCGTACGCATGTCCGGCCCGGCGGAGCGCCCTCTCTCACCTCAGTGGCGGCGGCACGGTGACCGGCGGCGGCGGTGTCACAGGGCGCCGCCCCCGTGCCCGCAGCACCAGTACCAGGGCCGCGACCACCATCACCGCTCCACCGAGCAGCGACAGCACCCAGGCCGGGACGCCGCCCACGGTAAGCAGCTTGTCCCGGTAGTACGTGGTCCGGTACGGGGTGTCCGCGGCGGCAGCCCGCAGTTCGTGGTCCCCGTCGATCAGCTCCGGCCGCGGGAACGACTGGTCGATCGCCGTGACGAACACCGGCTTCCCGCCCGTCAGCGCGTCGAGCGCCCCGTACGCGCCGTCCTCCTCGGCGGTGTCCACCCGCCCGGCGTACGTCACCTCCGGCGGCCGTCCGCCGATGGAGCCGCGCGGCTCCATGCGGTGTGCGGCGAGCACGTACAGACCCAGGGACTGCGGCGTCGCGGCGAGCCGGGACAGGCGCATCGGGTAGACCAGACGGTCGCTGGCGAAACGCAGCCGCAGCGGGTCGAGCTCGCCGCTCAGCGGGCCGCCGGACTCCTGGGGAGCGAGGCGCACGGCCACGTACTCCCACTTCTGCTCGACGTAGGGGCGCAGCGCCGTCGCGAGCCGGTCCGGCAGCTCGAAGCCGTTCTCCTTCAGCCAGCCCTCCAGCGCGGTGGGGTCGGTCGCGGCCAGCCGGGCCACGTCGAACGGCCCGAGCCGTTCCCGGCCCACCACCTCGACGGGGGCGGCGGCCGCAGGAGCGGCGGCGCCGTCCCCGGACCTGCTGTCCGAACCACCGAACGGCCAGTCCTTCGCACGTGGCCAGAAGTAGTGGCGTGTCGTGCTCACCGGGGCCGTGAGGGTCCGGAGCTCGGAGAAGAGCGAGGCGTCACCGAGCTCGACCGTGGCCCGGTGCGGCACGGGCATGATCCATGCCGCCTCGGGGGCGTTCCCGCGCACGGTGAGCCGCATCACGATCTGCTCGGTGCTGCCGTCCCAGCCGACCACGGACGTCTCCCGGTCGACCGACACCTGACTGTCACGGTGTACGACCATCGCCCCGCAGCCGCACGCGTACGCCGGTGCCACCAGTGACCCCAGCTGCAGCGAGAAGACCAGCACGACCAGGGACAGCGCGCGGTGCGCCCACCCGCGCGGCCGATACCGCACCTCTCGATTTCTCCCCGCACACCGCATGTTCCGTGTTCCTCCCCGTGGTCACCGATCAGGGGCTCAGACGTGCGCGCGGCTCCACCGGTTCCTGCCGTTGCGGCCTGCCCGCACCACCCGGCCGAGCATTCTTTCGGACAAAAGCGAGATGACAGTCAGGTGAAGAGGGGGTGATTGTGTCTACCTCATAGGGCAATGCGAAGGTTTCACAGCATGCCGGACAGAGAACCGGCACCAAACGTTGGGAGGGTCGGCGCAACGTGGCGAACGCGGAGCACAGTGTGCGCACAGACGCGGCGACGGGAGCGAGGACCGGGGCTGCCCGTGCCGTGCTCTGGCTGGTTGTGGCCGCATTGGCCGTGCGGCAGATGGCGGTGGTGCTGCGGCAGCCGCCCGGCGAACGCCTCACTGATCTGGAGACATGGATCGGTGAGAACGGTGTGCTTCATGTGACGGGTTCGCTGTACGACAGCGACCGGTTCACCGGCACCCCCTTCGCCGGCCTGGTGCTCAAGCCACTGACCCGTACGGCCGAACAGAGCCTCGGTGTCGCCTGGACCTTCGGTTCGCTGCTGCTCGTCGCCGTGCTCGGAGTCATCGCGGCCCGCGCCCTCCCCGCCCCCGTCAGCCGCCGTACGGCTCTGCTCGCCGCCCCTGTCACCATCAGCCTGCTGATGCTCTCGCTGCCGGTGCGCAACGCCCTCCACCTGGGCCAGACCAGCATCCTGCCGGTCCTGCTGGTCCTCGTCGGCTGCTTCGTGGTCCGCGGCGAACGGGCCTCGGGCGTACTGATCGGGGTCGCGGCCGCGCTCCAGCCGACGGTGCTGCTCTTCGCCGTCCTGCTCTGGCTGACCGGCAGACGCCGGGCCGCGCTGACCGGCGGCGCGGCCTTCGCCGTCTGCACGGCGCTGGCCTGGGCCGCGATGCCGCACGACTCGTGGACGTACTGGGTGCACCATGTCGCGGGGGCGGGGCTCGGCGACCAGGCGGACAGCCTCGCCAACCAGTCGCTGCACGGTGCGCTGCTCCGCCTGGGCCTGGAGGGCCCGCTGGAGATCACCCTCTTCGTCGTGCTGGCCGCGGCCGTCTGCTTCCTCGGACTGCGCCGCGCCGCACGGTACGCGCGCGACGGCCAGCTGCTGCTCGCCGTGGCCGTCACCGGCTGCGTCTCCGTCGCCGTGGCGCCCACCGCCTGGCAGCACCAGCTGCTGTGGGTGCTGCTCGCCGTCGTCGGCCGGGTCGGCAAGCGGGCCTCCGACCGGCTGGTGTGGCCGGCCGTCGTGATCCTCGTCGTCACACTGCCGGGCAAGATGCTGCTGCCGAACATCGAGGCGATGTTCCCGGTCCGCGACAACGTGCTGCTGATCGCGGCGCTCGCGGCCGCGTGCGTCGCCCCGTTCGTGCCGCGCACCTCGCCGCACTGGCAGCAGCCGATCCCCACCGACCACGCGGCCCCGGTCGCCGCCCGCTGGAGCAGGGTGCCGCTGCTGCCGTTCTGGCGGCGGGTGCTCAGCCGGCCGAACCTGCTGCTGGAACTCCTGCTGATCAGGGTCGTCTACTCCGCGTACCAGCAGGTCAGGCTGGCCGCGACGGCGGGCCGTGCCACCGCGGAGCACCACGGACGGCAGATCCACTCGATCGAACAGTGGCTGCACATCGACATCGAGCACTGGGTCAACCACTCGGTCGTCAGGGTCGGCTGGCTGCGCGACTTCTTCGACTACTACTACTCGACGTTCCACTTCATCGTGCCGCTGGCCATCCTGGGTGTGCTGTACGTGCGCCGCCCCGCGGACTACCGCTGGGTCCGCAGTTCCATCGGCTTCGCCACGCTGCTCGCCCTGGTCGGGTTCTGGCTCTACCCGCTGGCCCCGCCGCGGCTGATGCCCGGACTCGGCTTCATCGACACGGTCCACGGTGTCCAGGACTTCGCGAAGCCCGACTACGGCACGCTGACCGGGGTGACCAACCAGTACGCGGCGATGCCCTCGCTGCACTTCGGCTGGTCCCTGTGGTGCGGTGTGGTGATCGTGATGCTCGCCCCGAAGGTCTGGATGAAGGCGCTGGGGGTGCTGCACCCGCTGTTCACGCTCTCGACGATCGTCGCGACAGGCAACCACTGGGTGCTCGACGCGGTGGGCGGGGCGACGGTGGTGGCCCTCGGCTTCGGCCTCACGTACGTGCTGTCGGGCCCGCGCAGGCTGCAGAGGCCGGGGGAGGAGCCGCCGGGCGGCGCGGAGGCGACGGAGGCGACGACGCTGTCGAAACCGGTCGGGCGGGTCACCGAGAGCGCCTGACGGCGGGCGATGGCCGAAGGGGTGCCGGACGGCGAAAACGTCCGGCACCCCTTCGGCATGTGGATCGTCGCTCCCCCAGCATCCGCCCGTCCGGCGGGCCCTGCCACTCCAACGGATCAGCGGGACGGCCCCAGCGCCCAGGTGGCGAAGGACAGCGTGACCATCGACACGACCGTGGAGGCCACCACGGAATTGCGGGCGAGGCCGGTGTCCAGTCCGTACTGGCGGGCGTAGACGAAGGCGTTCTGTGCCGTCGGCAGCGCGGAGCAGAGCACCACGGCCAGCACCTGATGGCCGGGCAGGTGCAGGAGCGGACCGGCGACGACGAAGGCGACCAGCGGCTGGACCAGGGTCTTGAGCGCGACCGTGACACCGACCTCCGTACGGCCCGTGACCCGGCCGGTTCCGTCGGCAGGGCCGCCGTGCAGGGACAGGCCCAGTGTGATCAACGCCGTCGGGACCGCGGCGGCGCCGAGCACGTCGCAGGAGTGGGTGACCGCGGCCGGCAGCCGCAGCCCGGACACGGAGACGGCCACGCCGAGCAGCGAGGCCATGATGACCGGATTGCGGACCGGCATGGTGAGCATGCGCCGCAGCCCGCCGCCGGGGCGCCCGCCGTCGGGCCCGGCCGCCTGTGTGCCCGAGTCCAGCAGGGTCAGGATCACGGGCGAGACCAACAGCACCTGGAACAGGATGACCTGAGCGACGAACGAGGCGTCGCCGAGCACCTGAACCGCCACCGGGATGCCCAGATTGGCGGAGTTGACATAGCCGGACGCCATGCCGCCGATCGCCCCGTCGGCCCTCTTGCGGCCGAAGAACCGCCGGCCCACCGCGTATCCGAGCCCGGACACCAGCGCAGTGCCCGCCGCGAACGCCACCATCGACGGATGGGCGAAGGAGGCCGGCCCGGACCCGGACACCATGGTGAACAGCGCGGCGGGCATGGCCACATGGAAGACGAACCGGCCGAGGACGGATTCCGCCTGCTCTCCGAGGAGTCCGCCGCGTCCGGCCGCGTAACCGATGGCGGTCAGGATCCAGATGGGGGCGAAGCCGGAGAGCAGGGCATGCATGGAGGCCATGATCCCGTGCGCATGTCCGCCATGTGGACGGGGGTGCGGAGAGGCGGGGCGCGGCCCGACGCGCCCTGGACGGGCCGGAGTTGATCCGGCCCGTCCGGGGCGTGGGTGAGCGTCCGGGCTCAGGTGTCCGTGGTGCTCGGCCCGTCCGGGAACCGGGGGGCGGCGTCGCGGGGCCGGTCACGCGCATCTGTGGCGTTGCCGTCGGTCACCGCGTTCCCCGAGCTCTCGGCTCCGCCCGGGCAGGGGAGGCCCCATCCGCCATGCCCCGATCCTCCGCCTTGGGGCGGCACGCGCCCAGCCCCGCGCGTCAACCCACCCCCTGGTTCCCGGCCGTGCTCACCTGCAGCTGCTTGATGCCGTTGAGCCAGGCCGACCGCAGCCGCCGGGGGTCGCTGACCAGTCGCAGGTCCGGAAGCACGTCCGCGATCGCGTTGAAGATCAGGTTGATCTCCATCACGGCCAGGGACTTGCCCAGGCAGAAGTGCGGACCGCCGCCGCCGAAGCCGAGGTGCGGGTTCGGGTCGCGGGAGATGTCGAACTGCTCCGGGTTCTCGAACACCTCGGGGTCGTTGTTGGCCGAGGAGTAGAACAGGCCGACCCGGTCGCCCTTCTTGATCTGCTGTCCGCCCAGTTCGAGGTCCTGGGTGGCGGTCCGCTGGAAGGAGACCACGGGTGTCGCCCAGCGGACGATCTCCTCGGCGGTCGTCTCCGGCCGCTCGCGCTTGTAGAGCTCCCACTGCTCGGGGTGGGTGAGGAAGGCGTGCATGCCGTGGCTGATGGCGTTGCGCGTGGTCTCGTTTCCGGCGACGGCGAGCAGGATCACGAAGAAGCCGAACTCGTCGGAGGAGAGGTTCCCCTCGCCCTCCGCGGCGACCAGTTGCGAGACGATGTCCTTGGCCGGGCACTCCTTGCGCGCCGCCGCGAGGTTCATGGAGTAGGAGACGATCTCCATGGCCGCCTCGGCGCCGATCTCCTCGGTGATCGCGTACTCCGGATCGTCGTACGCGGCCATCTTGTTCGACCAGTCGAAGATCCGGGCCCGGTCCTCCTGCGGTACGCCGATGAGCTCGGCGATGGCCTGGAGCGGCAGCTCCACGGCGATGTTGGTGACGAAGTCGAAGGACCCTTCCTCGTCGGCCCCGGCGAGGGCCGTCTCGACGATGGAGCGCGCCCGGTTGCGCAGCGTCTCCTCCAGCGACCGGATGGCGCGGGGGGTGAAGCCGCGCTGGACGATCTGGCGGACCCGGGTGTGTTCGGGCGGGTCCATGTTCAGCATGATCAGCTTCTGGACGTCGATCTGGTCCCGGCTGATCGACTCGTTGAAGCGGATCACCGCGGTGTTGGTGTTCGACGAGAACAGTTCGGGATGGGTCGAGACGTACTTGACGTCCGCGTGCCGGGTGACGACCCAGTAGCCCGAGTCGTCGAAGCCGGAAATGCCGGTGGGCTGGGTGCACCACCAGACCGGTGCCGTCTCCCGCATGAGGGTGAACTCGGGGTGCGGGACACGGGCGTGGAGCAGGTCGGGATCGGTGAAGTCGAACCCTTCGGGCAGATGGGGGCAGGGCATCGGCAGCTCCAGGTCAAGAACTCCAGGTCGGTCCGAGAGCCGTCGGACATCGTCTGACGACCCATCAGAAGTTGCCCGAAAGGTAGTAACGAGTTCTACAACTGACAAGGGGCATGGCCGGATCTGTTGCGTGAAGCATCGGTGAGCCGGTTCGGTTTGTGGCGAGTATCTGCCGTGAAGCCCCGCAAGGTGCGTGCAAGACCCTTGCGTACCGGGGGTAAGCCTCATAAGACTGCATGCAGAACTAGAACGCGTACTAGTTCCTTCCGTGGGCGCCGGGACGCCTCTGCGGAAGTGCGAGGAGAGGACGAGCTCATGGCCGCGGAACCCGTCATCGTCGAAGCCGTACGCACCCCCATCGGCAAGCGCGGAGGCGCGCTCGCCAATCTGCACCCGGCCTACCTGCTGGGTGAGACCTACCGTGAACTTCTCGGCCGGACCGGCATCCACGCCGACTGCGTCGAACAGATCGTCGGCGGCACCGTCACCCACGCCGGCGAACAGTCCATGAACCCCGCGCGCAATGCCTGGCTGACCGTGGGACTTCCGTACGAGACCGCCGCGACGACGGTGGACTGTCAGTGCGGATCCTCGCAGCAGGCCTCCCACATGGTCGCCAACATGGTCGCGGCCGGGGTGATCGACGTCGGCATCAGCTGCGGGGTCGAGGCGATGTCGCGCGTGCCGCTGGGCAGCGGTTCCAAGCACGGGCCGGGCAAGCCGTGGCCCGACGAGTGGAACGTCGACCTGCCCAACCAGTTCGAGGCCGCCGAACGCATCGCCCGCAAGCGCGGCCTCACCCGGGAGAACGTCGACTCGCTCGGCCTCATCTCGCAGGAGCGGGCGGCCGTCGCCTGGGCCGAGGAGCGCTTCAAACGCGAGACCTACGCGGTCCAGGTGCCCACCACCGAGGCGGAACAGGCCGCGGGCCAGGGCATGTGGCGGCTCGTCGACCGGGACGAGGGGCTGCGCGACACCACGATGGAGGGGCTCGCCCGGCTCAAGCCCGTGATGCCCACCGCCGTCCACACCGCGGGCAACTCCTCGCAGATATCCGACGGCGCCTGCGCGATCATGTGGGCGTCCAAGCGGATGGCACGGGCCCTCAAGCTCAAGCCGCGGGCCCGCATCGTCGCCCAGGCGCTGGTCGGCTCGGACCCCCACTTCCACCTCGACGGACCCGTCGACGCGACCCGTGCGGTGCTCGGCAAGGCCGGCATGTCGCTCAAGGACATCGACATCGTGGAGATCAACGAGGCGTTCGCGTCCGTGGTGCTGAGCTGGGCACAGGTCTTCGACCAGGACCTGTCGAAGGTGAACGTCAACGGCGGCGCGATCGCGCTCGGCCATCCGGTCGGTGCCACCGGTGCCCGGCTCATCACCACGGCCCTGCACGAACTGGAGCGCAGGGACAAGGAGTTCGCGTTGATCACCATGTGTGCGGGCGGTGCGCTGGCGACCGGGACGATCATCCAGCGGCTGTAGGCCGTGATGCGTGGCCGGTCCGCGTCCGGTGGGGGCGGAAGGCCGTTCGCGGGCATGGCGAAGAGCCCCTGCATGCCGCGCGATGCGGTGTGCAGGGGCTCTTCGCCGCTACTGGCTCCGGTCCGGGTGGACTCAGTACCAGCTGTTGGCCTGCCAGAACGACCAGGCGCCGCACGGGCTGCCGTAGCGGGAGTTCATGTAGTCCATGCCCCACTTGATCTGGGTGGTGGGGTTGGTCTGCCAGTCGGAGCCGGCGGACGCCATCTTCGAACCGGGCAGTGCCTGGACCAGGCCGTAGGCGCCGGAGGAGGCGTTGGTCGCGCTCGGGTTCCAGCCGCTCTCGTGGCTGACGATGTTGCTGAAGCACTGGAACTGCGCGTCGTCACCGATCATCTGCTTCGCCGTGTCCTGGGCACTCGCGGCAGCGGACGTCGGCGCGGCGGAGGTGGCCGCCATGGCCGGGGAGACGCCCAGGGCCACACCGGAGGCGCCCAGCAGCACTGCTGCACCGGCGACGGCGGACTTGCGACGGGCGAGGATGTTACGGGCGAACGACACAGGGAACCTAACGTCGGGTACGGGGGAGTCGCGTGCTCCGGTCCGAATCCTGCGTGGACCGTTGCGCGTTGACCGCTGTCCGTTCCGGTGGACGCTGCGGTGCTCGGCGACGTCTCAAGTGTTAGCCGCGCCGTTCAACCACCGCAATGACCCCCGGTACGACCCGGCCTCGCACCCAAGGCCGAAGGTCCCGAACCACCCCAAAACGCTTCATAGCAGGTCGGAGGGTGCGAGACGGGGTCCCGTGACCGTCCCCCGTGCCTCCTAATCCGCTTCGTACAGGACCAAGGTCCTGTGGGTGCCCTCACTCCTCCGGGACCCCGAATGTGACCTGGGCCTCGAAGGCCGCACGGCGAGTGGCCCGGCGCAGCGCCTTCAGCAGCGCGGTCCCGACGGTCAGCGTCAGGACGACGGTGAGCACGGCACGGCCCAGGTCCCAGCCGAGCGACGTGGCCGTGCAGTAGGCCAGGAAGCGCACCAGGTTGTCGCCCAGCGCGTCCCCTGGCCGGAAGGAGATGCCCGAGCCGAGTCCCGGCACGATCGTCCACCCGTACAGGTTCATGACCGTTCCGTACGCGAAGGAGGCAACCGCCCCGTACGCGGCGAGCATCAGCAGCTCGGCGCGCCCGCGCAGCCGGTCGGGGCCCGGCAGCAGCCCGGCGCCCATCGCGAACCAGCCCATCGACAGCATCTGGAACGGCATCCACGGGCCCACCCCGCCGGTGAGCAGCGCGGACGCGAACATCGTCACCGAGCCGAGCACGAAGCCGAAGCCCGGCCCGAGCACCCTCCCGCTCAGCACCATCAGGAAGAACATCGGCTCCAGACCGGCCGTGCCCGCCCCCAGCGGGCGCAGCGCCGCCCCGACGGCGGCCAGCACCCCCAGCATCGCCACCGCCTTCGCGTCGAGCCCGGCGTCCGCGATCATCGCGACCACCACCCCGACCAGCAGCGGCAGCAGCGCGGCGAACAGCCACGGCGCGTCCTCGGAGTGCGCGAGCCCGGAGTCCGGCCCGGCCAGCAGCGGCCAGCCGAAGGCGGCCACCCCGATCGCGCTGATCAGCACCAGCGCGGCGACGGCCCGCGGCCCGAGCCGCACCGGCCGCGCACCCCGCCCTGTCGTGCCGGTCATCCGGCACCCCCCAGCGCCTCGCGTACCTGCGACACGGTGAGCCACTCCTGCGGGGCGAGGATCTTGGCGACCTGCGGGGCGAACGCGGGCGATGACACCACCACCTCCGGGGTCGGCCCGTCCGCGACGACCTCCCCGTCGGCGAGGATCACCACCCGGTTGGCCAGCTCGGCGGCCAGCTCCACGTCATGGGTGGCCAGCACGATCGCATGGCCCTCGGCCGCCAGTGTGCGCAGCACCCCGACGAGCCGGGCCTTCGCCGCGTAGTCCAGGCCGCGGGTCGGCTCGTCCAGGAGGAGCAGCGGGGGCCGGGCCGTGAGCACGAGCGCGAGCGCCAGGGCGAGCCTCTGCCCCTCGGACAGATCACGGGGATGGGTGGCATCCGCGACCCCGGGCAGCAGCTCGGAGACCAGTGCCCGGCAGCTGCCCGGCGCGGCGCCCGCATCGGCGTCGGCCGCCGCGCACTCGGCGGCGACGGTGTCCGCGTACAGCAGATCGCGTGGTTCCTGCGGTACGAGACCGACGCGTCGCACCATCGCGCGCGGCGGGGTGCGGTGCGGGGTGCGGCCGCCGACGAGCACGGTGCCGGACGTCGGCTCGACCATGCCGACGAGGGCGGAGAGCAGAGTGGACTTGCCCGCGCCGTTGCGCCCCATCAGAGCGACGGTCTCGCCGGGGGCGACGGTGAGCGTCACCCGGCGCAGCGCCTCGACGCGCCCGCGCCGTACCGCGAGGCGCTCGACGCGGGTGGTGGCGTCGGTGACGGGCTCGGGGACGGGGGTCTCCTGCGCCGTCCGGCCGAGCAGCCTGGCCAGGGCGGACCGCCGCGGCGGTCCGGGGTGGTGAGAGGGTGCCGGCGGGGGAAGCTTCGGGGTTTCGCCACCGCCGACCGGGCCGGGCGTCACGCCCGCCAGCCGCTCCCGCATCCCCGAAGCCCGCCGCCGGGCGTCGCGGACCGACAGCGGCAGCGGCTCCCAGCCCGCCAGCCGCCCCAGCGCCACCACCGGCGGATGCACCGGCGAGACGGCCATCACATCGGCGGGCGTGCCCGTCACCGGGGCGGCGCCCGGCGACGGGAGCAGGACGACCTGGTCCGCGTACTGCACCACGCGCTCCAGCCGGTGCTCCGCCATCAGGACCGTCGTCCCCAGGTCGTGGACGAGCCGCTGCAGCACCGCGAGGACCTCCTCGGCGGCCGCGGGGTCCAGTGCGGAGGTGGGCTCGTCCAGCACCAGGACGCGGGGGTGCGGGGTGAGGACGGAACCGATCGCGACCCGCTGCTGCTGCCCCCCGGACAGGGTGGCGATCGGCCGGTCGCGCAGCCCGGCGAGCCCCAGCAGATCGAGGGTCTCCTCGACCCGCCGCCGCATCACGTCGGGGGCGAGGCCCAGCGACTCCATGCCGTACGCCAGCTCGTCCTCGACCGTGTCCGTCACGAAGTGGGAGAGCGGGTCCTGGCCCACGGTGCCGACCAGATCGGCGAGCTCACGGGGCTTGTGGGTGCGGGTGTCCCGCCCGCCGACGGTGACGCGGCCGGTCAGCCGGCCGCCGGTGAAGTGCGGCACGAGCCCCGAAACCGCACCCAGCAAAGTCGACTTACCGACCCCGGACGGCCCGACGAGGAGCACCAGCTCACCCTCCGGGACGGTCAGATCGACCCCGGACAGGGTGGGGCGCTCGGCTCCCTCGTACTGCACCGAAACATCGTCGAACCGGATCACACCTGCTCCTCGAAGCCTGTGGGGGAAGGCGGGACGGGTGCGACCACCGCCGGCAGCAGACCGATCAGCACCGCGGCGGCGGGCCACAGCGGCAGCACGGGCGCGGTCAGCGGTACGACACCGGGGTGCAGTGCCCCCGGATCCGCACTGCCCGCCCAGATCATCGCCACCGCGACCGCCGCACCGGACCCCGCGACCAGCCAGGCCCGCACCCCCCACCGGTCGGGCCGGTAGCGGGTCCGTACCGAACGCGCCCCGCCGAGCCGCAGCCCGGCCATCGCCGCGACGAGCCCGGCGACCAGCAGGGGCAGCCCGTACACCGCACCCTGCGCGGCGAGCAGCCCGTACGTACCGGCGCAGACGCCCAGCAGCCCGCCGAGCGTGAGGACGTTCGTGGTGTGCCGGACGGCGGCCGGCACCTGGGCGGTACGCCCGTACCCCCGCGCGTCCATCGAGGCGGCCACCGCGACCGACCGCTCCAGCGCGCCCTCCAGTACCGGCAGCCCGATCTGGAGCACGGCCCGCACCCCGCCGGTCGGCCTGCCGCGCAGACGCCGGGCGGTGCGCAGCCGCATCACGTCGGCGACCATGTTCGGCGCGAACGTCATCGCGACGACGACGGCCACCCCGGCCTCGTACAGCGCGCCGGGCAGCGACTTCAGCAGCCGGGCCGGGTTGGCGAGGGAGTTCGCCGCGCCGACACAGATCAGGAGAGCGGCCAGCTTCGCCCCGTCGTACAGCGCGAACAGCAGCTGCTCGGCGGTGACCCGGCCCCCGATCCGTACCCCCTTCGCCCAGTCCGGCAGCGGCACCTCGGGCAGCGTGAACACGACATGCGTTCCGGGGATCGGGGAGCCGAGGAAGACGGAGAAGAGCAGCCGCACGCCGATGACGAACAGCCCGATCTTGATGAAGGCCCCGTAGGACCTGGCCCACGGCGCATCCGTGCGGCGCGCGGCCACCACGTACCCCGCCACGCCGACCAACAGGCCGAGCAGCAGCGGATTCGTCGTCCGGGACGCGGCGGTGGCGAGCCCGAGCGCCCACAGCCACCAGGCCCCGGCGGGCAGTGCGTTGCTCCGGGTGGCGGCGGGGGCGCGCCAGGCACGTATCCGGTCCACCGGGGCGACCGCGGTATCCGCGGGCGCACCGCCCGTCGAGCCGGTCATCCGCGGCGGCGGCGGGCCTGCGCGACTGCGGCGATGCCGAGGAGCAGGACGGCGGCGACCCCGACGAGGACCCCGGCGGACGGCCCGCCGCCGTCCGAACCGTCCTCGCCGGTGGCGGCACCCGCCGATGCGGGCGCGGAGGCGCCGGCCGTGGCCTTCCGGCTGTTCTCGCCGTTCCCGGACACCTGCTCACCGCAGCCGGAGGCCGGATAGCCGGAGATCGCGCAGAGCAGCGCGTCACTGCCGTAGCGCAGCGGCTTGGCCACCGAGGCGAGGGCGTCCGCGCTGCTCGCGTCGTCGGGGACCGTCGCGCACGCGGTGCGCAGCGCGGGCGGCGTCTCCCCGTCGGGGGCGTCGGCGGCCGTACCGGGATCGATCACGAGCGCGATCCGCTTGGTACCGCCCGCGGCGGGTGTGTCCGCGCAGATCTTCGCGAAATCGGGGGAGCGGCGCGGCTTGGCCGCGTCCTGCGAGTCCGCGCTCACGGCGAACCGGAAGCCCTGCACCGAACCGTCGTCAGGTCGGACCAGCGAAGGCCCCTGGGTGGCGTAGGCCCATCCGCTGCCGGAGCCCTCCCAGAACGACCAGTAGCGGTAGCCCGCGGCCTGGGCCGTGCCCGTGCCGAGCACGGCCAGGGCGGCGGCCAGGACCACCAGCAGTGCGACGGCCCGTCCGGCTCCGGCGCGCCTCACAGCTGCTGGTTCTTGCGGCGGCCGCTGATCAGGAAGCCGGCTCCGGCGCCGACGGCGAGTCCGATCCCGACGAACCACCAGACACCGCCGATCCCGTCACCGTCGCCGCTGTCCTTCTTCTCCTCCTCGGTGGCGCTCGCGGTCGGCTTCCGGGTGGCGGTGGGCGTGGGCCCGGTCGCGTTCAGCTGGGCGACGAGGTCGGCGCCGCCGAAGTCGGCGAGGTCCGCCCCGGTGGCGTGGGCGGCCATGACCAGCTGCGCGTAGGCGGCGGGGCCGTTCTCCTTCGCCCAGTCCGCGGAGTTCTCCGCCAGCCACTTCACGGACGCGGCGGCCTTGTCCTTGTGACCGGCAGCGGACAGCGCGAGGACCGCGTCGGCGGTGTTGCCGAAGTCGGGCTGCGGGGTGCTGTCCTCGGCGCCGGGCATCGGCGGCGAGTCGAGGTGGCCGGTCTTCGCGAGGGCCCCGGCGAGGTAGTAGGCGCCGTTCTGGGCCGCCTGCTCGGGCTTGAGCGCCGCCCCCTTGGTGCAGGTGGGGTCCTTGACCGCGGCGTTGTTCCCGATGACGAACCCCTTGCCGAGGGAGCCGAGCACGGCGGCCGCGGTGGCATCGCCGTTGGCGACGAGCTTGCCGGCCTTGTCGGGCTGGTACGCGAACGCGCCGCCGTCCTTGCCGCCGCACGGGATGGCGAAGGTGAGCAGGGCGTCGTACGGGGTCTTCCCGCCGTCCGTCGTCACGTCGTCGAGCTTCTGCCCGGCCCGGCCGAGGGTGCCGATGACGATCGAGGTGGAGTTCGCGTCGCTGGGGCTGCCGGCGGTGTAACCCCAGCCGCCGTCCTCGTTCTGTACGGACTTCAGCCAGTCGACGCCGGTGGCGACGAGGTCCTCGTGCCCCCGGACCTCGTGCAGTGCCTGTACGGCGACCGCCGTCGCATTGGTGTCGATCATGGTCTTGGCGTCGCAGGGCACGGAGGCGTCGGGCCGGTACGCGGGGAACGCCCCGCTGTCGCACTGCTGGCCGATCAGCCAGTCGACGGCCTTCTCGGCGGGCGTGACGCCCACGGTCCGCTGTGCGATGAAGGCCAGCGACTGGCGCCAGACCCCGTCGTACGTCGGGTCCTTCGTGCCGTACAGCCCCGAGGGCAGTGCCACGGACGGCGAGGGGGAGGGGGACGGCGCGGCGACTGCGGCCGGGGCTGCGGCCGCACAGAGCACGGTGGCGGTGGCGGCGAGCGCAGCTGCGCTGCGGCGTACGGTCATGGCTGCGGGGCCTCTCCTGGGGGAACCGGGCACAGGCACACACAGGCACCAGGCTCCGGCTCCGTATACCTCGACGGTGCCGGCCGCCGGGGGGCCCCGACGGCACGAGCCGGTCACGACACGGACAGGGCATTCCGGCTCCCGCCCGGGAGGGCGGTCACGGCTGCGGGTCAGCGCCGGATTCGCACCGGCTTCCCCCTGAACGGGCATGATGACGACGCGCCCACTCTACCGGGCGGGTACCAGCAGGGGTCCTGCCGGGCGGCGGGGGCGGGGCCGGCGCCGGGGCGAGGGCCGGCCGTCCGGAACGTCCGTAATGGTCCATGGCTCTTTCGAAGAGTGATCGTTAAACTGCAACCGGCACAGGAATCAGGCGGGTTGAAGGGGTGGACGGGGTATGACGACAGGTGCTGGGGGATTCCCTCCGCCTCCTTCCCGGCCACCCGACACCCCCGCTGCCCCGCCACCTCATCCCCCCGTGCCCCCGCGGACGGATCCGCCCCGCTGGGCATGGTGGGTCGGAGGGATCGCCGTCCCGCTGATCGGCATCCTGGCGACCGTGATCTTCAACAACGGTTCCGACCGCGATCCCGTCTCGGCGCCCGCCCCGGCCCCCGCCCCCAGCAGCCCGCAGCCCGAGCCCTCCGCCCGGCCGAGCCCGGACCACGCCTCGGTGGAGACCGAGTCGCCCACCGCGACCCCGGACGCCTCGCAATCCCCGAGCCCTTCGTCCTCATCGGATGCCGATCTGGCGGCGCCGGCCGGGTACGCAGAGGCGACCAGGACGATGTGGGGGCTCGCACCGGCCCCCTGCAACCAGAAGGAACAGCAGCTCGTGGATCTCGACGACGGCAGCAGCCGCGTGGAACCCGCGGGCGACGGCGCGGCCAAGGATCCCCGCGGGGCCGAGCTCCTCTACTGGCCTGTCAGGTGCTGGGACCAGGACAACTACCAGGTGCGAGCCCTGCCCAACACCCGCGTGGGGCTCCTGCAGGCCGACATGCCGAAGTCCTTCGAGTCCTGCAGAGCGGCGTCCGGGACCGGCTTCGGAGCCCTTGCGTTCCGCGACAGCTACGACCGCAGGAAGCGGGGCTTCGTCGAAGGCGCGGCGATCTGCTCCGTCACGGACCGGGGCGCCGTCTCCATGGCGATCATCGATCACATCGACGACGGATCGGACGAGGCGTCGGCCAGCGGCACGCTGTATGTATGGCCGAAGTCGTCCTGATCGGACCGGTCTTCCCCGTCGACGGCAGCTGAACGGACGGCCTTTCCTGCCCTGGAGTCCCAATCACTTCTCGGCTGCTGTCCTGTGATGAACCGTCATGTGCCCCTCGCCTGCCTGCCTGCCTGCCTGCCCGCCCGTTCCGGTCGCCGGGGCGGCACGGGGATGGGCGGGCCGCAGGTGTGTAATCATTCCGGTTTGTCCTTCCGAGTCCGCTACGGATAGATTCCCGCCACGCTGTCCGTGGACTGTGCGCCCTCGGCTCGCAGTTGACCGACAACGCGACCCGTCATCATCGGCTGGGAGGGCCCTGCCCCATGTCCGCAACCGTCGACCGGTGGACCACCGCACTGCGCAGAGCCTGGAAGGACGGCACGGCGTGGCCGTGGTGCCTGGCGGTCATCGCGGCGGCGTGCGGCTACGCCGTGGCCACCGTCTTCCACCCCGGATACCTCAGCCCGGACAGCAACACCCAGCTGGGACAGGCACTCGGCGACGAGCCGGTGAACGACTGGCATCCACCGGTGATGGCGCTCGCGTGGCGAACCGCCATCTGGATCACGGGGGACTTCTCCACCATGGCGGCCCTGCAGGCAGCCATGCTGTGGGGGACGCTGTGGGTTCTCGCCCGGCTGGTGTGGAGGAGGACCGGCAGCCGCGGGCTCTCCCTCGCGGTGCTGGCCGTCGGATTCGCGCCGCACATCATGAACTTCACCGGCGTGGTGTGGAAGGACGTGCACCTGGCGTACGCGCTCCTCGCGGTCTTCGCGATCGCGCTGACCGTGCGTGACCTGCCACAGGAGCGGGTCAGGACGCGCTGGGCCCTGCTCGCGCTGGGTCTGCTGTTCCTCGCTTACGCCGCCCTCGTGCGGAAGAACGCCGTTCCCGCCACGATTCCGGTCTTCGCCCTGCTGGTCCTCGCGGCGTGGCCCGCCCCGGGCCGGCGTCGCTGGCTGGCCGCCACCGGTGCCTTCGTCGCGGTCGTGGTGGGCGGCAGCGCCGCGGTGGACGCGGCCACCGCCCCGCTGGCCACGCGCGTGTACGCGGTGATCCCGGTGGACGACCTCATCCACGTGCTCACGCCGGACCAGGTGCGCGCCGCCGCCGAACAGGCGGGTGCGGACGCGGACCTGCGGGACCGGATGGTCACCGCCGCCGCCACCTGCCAGAAGCGGCACATCACCTCGGACGGGTATCTGCAGTGCTTCCCGCAGCGCAGGCCGTTCGATGTGACGTATCTGGACCAGCGTGCCGACGTCGTCGTCCGGATGTGGACGCAGCAGATGCCCAAGCACTGGAAGGGCTACGCCGAGTACCGGGCCCGGGTCTTCAGCAAGCTGCTCTTCCAGAGCAACCAGACCTTCTGGAACGGCACCCATGTCAACGCCGGCGCCCGACTGCACCCCGAGGTGCCCCGGCAGCCGCTGAACGACACGCTGAGGTTCGCCCTGCAGAACTATGTGACCGGCTTCGTCCGCGACCTGCCGATGCTCTTCCAGGGCTGGTTCTGGCTGGCCGTCTCGCTGGTGCTGGTGCTGCGTCGCCGGTGGGCAGGTCCGTACACCCGGGAGCTCCGGCTCCTCGGGGCCAGTTCCCTTCTGTACGTCCTCGCCTATCTGCCCACCGCGCCCGAGTCCAACTACCGTTACGTGTACTGGCCCGCGCTCTCCGGGACCGTCGCTCTCGCGCTCATCGCCACCGCCTTCGTGGCGCGTCGCCGCGCGGCGGCCGGCGGGAGCACCGGTGAACCGGACGCCAGGCCCACCGTGCCGCCGGCCGGCCGGGCCCCCGAAGCCGCCCCGGCGGGACCGCGCGAGGAGACCGGCGCCGTCGTGTGACTCCGGCCCCGCGCCGGCGTCACACCGCCACGTACGTCACCGGCTCGCTTCCCGCCACCGCCTCCGCGCGTCCCAGCTTCACGAGGCGGCGCAGGTGTGATTCGGCCTCCGAGGCGGCGATGTTCCTCGACCCGTAGGGGATCTGCTCCCAGGGGCGGTTCCACTCCATGCGCTCGGCCAGCTGCCAGGGGGTGAGTGGTGCGGCGAGCAGCGAGAGAAGGCCCGTAAGGCGCTCCTCGTGGTGGTCCAGGAGCTCCTGCACGCGGCCTGCTGCGTCCGCGAACGCGTACTGGTGGGCCGGCAGGACCTCGGCGACGCCGAGGCGGCCGATGCGCTCCAGGGAGTCGAGGTAGTCGCCCAGCGGGTCGGTGGCCGTGGCGTCGTCCGGGTCCTCGTAGAGACCGACGTGCGGGCTGATGCCGGGGAGCAGGTGGTCGCCGGAGAACAGGCGGCCGCGGCCGGGGAGGTTGGCCGGGTGGTCCTCCTCCAGGTGCAGGCAGACGTGGCCCGGGGTGTGGCCCGGGGTCCAGATCGCGCGCAGGGTGCGGCCTGCCAGGTCGAGGAGTTCGCCCGGCACGATCTCGCGGTCCGGGATCGCGGCCCGCAGCCCGGGCAGGGTGCGCATGCGGCCGCCCTTCTCGCGGGCGGCCAGGAGCGGGGCGATGTGGTCCTCGGGTGCGCCGACCGTCGCCAGTTTCGTCGCGAGGTAGGCCAGCCAGGTGCCGGGCTCCGACGCGCGGGTGCGGCGGACGATCGCCGTGTCGGCGGCGTGCATCGCGATCCAGGCCCCGGATGCCTCGCGGACCTGGCCGGAGAGGCCGTGGTGGTCGGGGTGGTGGTGGGTGATGACCACACCGTGGATGTCCGCGATGTCCACGCCGACGGTGGTGAGCCCGGCCGTGAGCGTGTCCCAGGCCTCCGGATCGTCCCAGCCGGTGTCGATCAGGACCGGGCCCCGGTCCGTGTCGAGGAGGTGGACCAGGGTGTGGCCCAACGGGTTGTCCGGGATGGGGACCTTGATGCTGTGGACGCCTCCACCATGGTTGATCACCTGCGTCATGGACTCCCCATCTCCGAGCGGCCTGGGCGGCGTGCGGGGTACGGCCACGACGCGCCGCGTCCACTGTAACGAGAACTTGTTCCAGTGGTAGCCCCGGTCGACCATCCGTTCCTTTCAAGTCGGGGTGCCGTACGGGGGAGGGCTGTCGCGGGAGCGTGGTGGCGGGGTGCGCCTCCTTCGCCGCGCGGGGAAGGTTCGGCAGTCGTTGTCCCAGCCGTGGACTCCTGGAACTGGAACTGGTATCAGTTCTGACACATAGTCAGATGTGTGCGGATGCAGAATCCGGACGCACAACCAGTCAACGGGTCGGGTCACGTGCCGCGTCGCGGGAGGCAGCAGCCATGAGCGAGCTTGTCGAACACGGAAAACTCTTCATCGGCGGGAAGTTGGTCGACCCGCTCGGGCGGGATGTCATCGAGGTCATCTCCCCCCATACCGAGCAGGTCATCGGCCGTGTGCCGCATGCCGCCGAGGGGGACGTCGACCGGGCCGTCGCCGCCGCCCGGCAGGCGTTCGACCACGGGCCCTGGCCGCGGATGACGCTGGACGAGCGCATCGCCGTCGTCACCCGGATCAAGGACGCGTTCGCCGTACGGTACGAGGAGATCGCCCGGGTCATCAGCTCGGAGAACGGCACCCCGTACACCTCCAGCGTCATGGTGCAGGCCCTCGCCGCGATGATGGTGTGGGACGCGGCCATCACGGTCGCGCGCACCTTCCCGTACGAGGAACGGCGCGACGGGGCGCTCGGGCCGCTGCTCGTGCGCCGGGAGCCGGTCGGGGTCGTCGCGGCCGTCGTGCCCTGGAACGTGCCTCAGTTCACCGCCGCCGCCAAACTCGCGCCCGCGCTGCTCGCCGGGTGCTCGGCCGTCCTCAAGGTGTCGCCCGAATCTCCGCTCGACGCCTACATCCTGGCGGAGATCGTCGCCGAGGCCGGGCTGCCCGAGGGCGTGCTGTCGATCCTGCCCGCCGACCGCGAGGTGAGCGAGTACCTGGTGGGACATCCCGGCGTCGACAAGGTCTCGTTCACCGGGTCCGTCGCCGCCGGCCGGCGCGTCATGGAGGTCGCCTCGCGCAACCTCACCCGCGTCACCCTGGAGCTCGGCGGGAAGTCCGCCGCCGTGATCCTCCCCGACGCCGACCTGGCCGCCGCCGTCGCCGGCATCGTGCCCTTCGCCTGGATGATCAACGGGCAGGCCTGCGTGGCCCAGACCCGCATCCTCGTACCGCGTTCCCGGTACGAGGAGACGGCCGAGGCCTTCGCCGCCGCCGCCGGAGCGCTGAAGGTCGGCGACCCGCTCGATCCCACCACCGAACTCGGACCGCTCGTCGCGCGGCGCCAGCAGCAGCGCTCCCTCGACTACATCCGGATCGGGCAGGAGGAGGGCGCGAAGGTGCTGACCGGGGGCGGGCGCCCGGCATCCCAGGAGCGCGGCTGGTACGTCGAGCCGACGCTCTTCGGCGACGTCGACAACTCCATGCGCATCGCCCGCGAGGAGATCTTCGGGCCGGTCATCTGCCTGCTGCCGTACGGCGACGAGGACGAGGCCGTGAAGATCGCCAACGACTCCGAGTACGGGCTCAGCGGCAGCGTCTGGACCGCCGACACCGAGCGCGGCATCGACATCGCCCGCCGGGTCAGGACGGGCACGTACAGCGTGAACACGTTCAGCCTCGACATGCTCGGCCCGTTCGGGGGCTACAAGAACTCCGGTCTCGGCCGCGAGTTCGGGCCCGAGGGGTACGGAGAGTACTTCGAGCACAAGATGATCCACCTGCCCGCCGGGTACGGGGGCGAGGCCTGATGGGGGACCGCTGGAGCGTCGAGGTCGACCGGGGCGTCTGCATCGGGTCGGGGATGTGCGTGAACCACGCACCGGGCGGGTTCCGGCTGGATTCCGCCCGGCAGTCCCACCCCGTCGACCCGGAGACCGACGCCAACGAACAGGTGCTCGCCGCCGCCGAGGGGTGCCCGGTCGAGGCCATCACGGTGGCGCTGGCCGACACGGGAGAGGTGGTGTTTCCCCCGGAGGACTGAGGAGGTCGGGCGGCGGTTGCTCAGCCCCGCGGCGCGGGCGGCTGCAGGCGCTCCGCGCTGCGGCCGAAGTGGAGCTCCCTCGCGAGCGTCAGGAATATCTCGATGCCCCGCAGTTCCACTCCGGCCCCCGTGTTCGTTCCACCCCTGGGCCCATTCCGGCTCGGGGGACGTGGACGTCGGACACTCCGTACCCGGCGCGGGACCGGAGAATCCGCAGCAGCAGTGATTGCGCGGTGGATCAGGGCCGGGTGCCCGACAACAGGTGCAACCGCAAGGCCAGTTGCAGCTCCAGTGCCCGGTCCGGCTCGTTCCAGTCCCGGCCCAGCAGCACCTGGATCCGGTCCAGCCGCTGCACCACCGTGTTCACGTGCACGTGCAACTCGTCCTTGGCCCGGATCAGGCTGCCGCCCGCGCCGAAGTACGCGCTCAACGTCCGTACCAGATGCGTGCCGCGCTGCGCGTCGTAGTCCAGCAGGGGGCCCAGCGCCGCTGTCACGAAGCCGTCGACGTCCTGAGCGTTGCCCAGGACCACGCCCAGGAAACCGAGTTCGTCCACGCACGCGCCCTCGCCCGTACGCCCCAGCACCCGCATCGCCCGCAGGCAGCGTGCCGCCTCGCCGTACGCGGCGGCCAGTTCCCGGGGGCCCTGGGCGGGGCCGGCGGCGGCCACGGTGACGGGGGACTGTGCGAGCTGGCCGAGCTGCGCCGCCGCCGAACGGGCCGCGCGCCCCGCGCCCGTGTCGACGCCCTCGATCAACAGGACCACCGTGCCCGCGTGTTCGGCGCTCACCCCGTGGATGTCCCCGCCGAACAGATAGCGCATGGCGGCCGGGGCGAGCCGCTCCCGCGCCCCGGTCTCCGCCACCAGCAGCAGATGCGGGCGGTCCAGGTCGATGCCCAGGCGGCGGCCGCGCTCGGCCAGCCCCGCCGGATCGCGGCCGGTGTCCGTCAGCAGGTCGGCGATCAGCTCGCCCCGTATCCGGTTCTCCGTCTCGGCCACCGTGCGCCGCAGCAGCAGGAGCAGCCCGGTGACCACCGCCGACCGTTCGAACAGCCGGCGGTCGGAGTCGTCCAGCGGCCGGCCGCGGTGCAGCACCAGCCCGGCCAGCAGCTCCTGCCCGGCGAGCACCGCGCAGACCACCCGCCCGTCCCGGTGCACGGCACGGGCCCCCGTACGGGACTCCTCGGCCGCCTCCGCCAGCCACCCGGCGTCCATGCTGTCGGCGGCGAAGCCCGTACCGTCCGGGCGCACGGCGGCCAGCGGGCGTCCGCCCGGGTCGTGAATGGTCAGCGGGGAGCCGAGCAGCGCGGCGACGGCCGCCGCCACGTCCTTGACGTCCCGGCCCCGCAGCACCAGGTCCGTCAGCCGGTCGTGCGACTCCTCGGCACGCCGCATGGCGGCCGAGTGCGCCCGTACCGAGGCGTTGGCCTCGGCCAGCTCCGCGTTCGCCTCCGCCAGTTCGGCGAGGGCCGCGGTGGTGTCGGCCAGCGCGCGGGCCGTGTCGATGGCGATCGCGGCGTGCGCGGCCAGCGAGCACAGGAGGGCCACCTCGTCGGGGCTGAAGACCCGGGGCGCGCGGTCGGCCGCGAAGAGGACGCCGATCACCTTCCCCGTTCCGCCGCGGCTGGAGCCGAGCAGCAGGGGCACGCCCAGGATGGCGACCAGACCCTCGTCCAGGACCCCGGCGTTGATGTTGCGGGTGTGGCGGAAGCGGTCGTCGGTGCGGTAGTCCGGTGTCGCGTAGGGGCTCGCGGTCTGCGCCACGAGACCGCCGAGCCCCTCGCCGAGTTCGAGGCGCAGCCGCTGGAAGAGCACCGACACCGACCCGTCGGTCACCCGCATGTAGGTGTCGCCCGCCTCCTCGTCCGGAAGCGTGAGGTAGGCGGTGTCCGTGCCCAGCAGCATCCTCGCCCGGCGCACGATCGCCTTCAGCACGTCGTCCAGATCGCGGGAGGCCGCCAGGTCGCCCGCCGTGTCGAAGAGCGCGGTCAGCTGGAGCTCGCGGCGCCGGTGCTGGCGCAGGGCGCCCCTGATCCGCAGCGCGGTGGCCGTGGCCCGCTCCACCTCGGCGAGTTCCTCGGCGGGCACACCGTCGGCCCGTGCCGTCGACAGGACCGCCCCCAGCGCCTCTGCGGGGGCGTCGTCGGCCAGCAGGTCGAACAGATGCCGGAGGTGGGGTGCGGCGGAGGGGAGCGGTTCAGACATGGAGCCCAGCGTTCGTAGACAGGGGGAATCCGGGAGCGGTTCGGTCAGTTCGCGGTCCAGCCGCCGTCCATGGAGAGCGAGGTGCCCGTGATGTGCCCGGTGCGCGGCCCGCACAGCCACAGGACCGCCTCGGCGACGTCCGCCGGTTCGATCAGCCGCTTGATCGCGCTGCGCTCCAGCATGACCCGCCCCACCACGTCCTCCTCCGAGATGCCGTGCGCCCGCGCCTGGTCGGCGATCTGGTTCTCGACCAGGGGCGTGCGTACGTAACCGGGGCTGACGCAGTTGCTCGTCACCCCGTGCTCCGCCGCTTCGAGCGCCACCACCTTGCTCAGCCCCTCCAGTGCGTGCTTGGCCGTCACATAGGCCGACTTGTAGGGACTCGCGCGCAGCCCGTGCACCGACGAGATGTTGACGACGCGCCCCCAGCCGCGTTCGTACATGCCCGGCAGGGTCCGGCGCAAGATGCGGAACGGCGTCTCCACCATGACGCGCTGGATCAGGGCGAAGCGCTCCGGCGGGAACTCGTGGACGGGAGCGACGTGCTGGAGCCCCGCGTTGTTGACCACGACGTCCACATCGGCCGGCAGTGTGTCGACGACCGAGGGGTCGGACAGGTCCACCACCCAAGGCGTGCCGCCGATCTCCTCCGCCAGGCTCCTCGCGGCCTCGCCGGACCTGTCCACGACGTGCACATGGGCGCCCGCCGCGGCCAGCGCCTGCGCGCAGGCCCGGCCGATGCCGCTCGCCGCACCGGTCACCAGCGCGGTGCGCCCGGCCTGCAGCGGTTCAACGGGTACCTGCGGTGATCCGCCGCCGGGGAAGGGGGCGGCGGGATCGCGATCCGGTCTGCGGGAAGTCTCCATGGCCGTCACCGTAGGTACGCGGCGGCCCGTGTCACACGGCGCCGGTGCACACACCCTCCTGCCCCGGCATGGCGGCGGCGCACATGGTGCCGCCCGGCGCGGGGCCGCCCCGCCGAAGGGGCCCCCGGCCGCACAAGGGACCGGCCGCACACACCTCGCACTCGCCGGTGTCCGCCTGCCACATGGGCGTGCGGAGGCGCTGCTCGTAGGTTCCGGCAGCAACCCGAACCCCCGCACTTACCGACCAGGGAGGCACCCGTGCGCCCATCGATCCTGCGACGCCTGATCCGCCGCGTCGCGTCCACGGCCGTCCTCGGCCTGCTCGCGGCGACGCTGAGCACGACCGCCGCCGCACAGCCGGCCGCCGCTGCCGCCGGGGGCCTCCAGCAGGTCACCGGCTTCGGCTCCAACCCGGGCAGTCTTCAGATGTACGCCTACACGCCCGCCGGCCTTCCCGCGAACGCGCCCCTGGTCGTCGCCCTGCACGGCTGCACCCAGACGGCCTCCGCCTACTACACCAACTCCGGCTGGCCGGAGTTCGCCGACAAGTGGGGCTTCGCCGTCGTGTTCCCGCAGACCACGTCCGCGAACAACTCGCTGTCCTGCTTCGGCTGGTTCGACCCGGCCGAGGACACCCGGGGCAAGGGCGAGGCCGCCTCCGTCGTGCAGATGGTCGAGTACGCGAAGCAGCAGTACGGCTCGGACGGCCGCCGGGTGTACGTCACCGGTCTCTCGGCGGGCGGCGGCATGACCGCGGACCTGCTGGCCGCCTACCCGGACGTGTTCGCGGGCGGCTCGGTGGCCTCGGGGCTGCCGGCGCAGTGCGCGACGAGCCAGGCGGCCGCGTCGGGCTGCCAGACGGGCCCGCAGAAGCTGACCCCCGCGCAGTGGGGCGACAAGGTCCGCGCCGCCTATCCGGGGTACACCGGCCCCTGGCCGCGGGTGGCGATCTGGCAGGGCACCTCGGACTACACGGTCTACCCGGCGAACGCGACGGCGCTGCGCGACCAGTGGACGGACGTCTGGGGCATCGGCCAGACCCCGTCGTCCACCGACACCCTTCCCGGGAACACCACCCGCAGCGTCTACAACGACGCCTCGGGCAACCCGGCCGTGGAGACGTACTCCGTCTCCGGCATGGGCCACGGCCTTCCCGTGAGCCCGGGGACCGGTGACCAGCAGTGCGGGACGACCGCCGCGTACTTCCTGAACGCGATCTGCTCGACGTACTACACGGGCGTCTTCTGGGGCCTGGACGGCTCCAATCCGGGCGGGGGCGGCGACCGGCTCCCGGCCCCCACGGGCGTGACCGTCACCGGCACCACCGCCACCACCGCCGCCCTGTCCTGGAACGCGGTCGAGGGCGCCGCCTCGTACGCGGTCCACCGCAACGGCACGAAGATCGCCTCGCCCACCGCCACCACGTACACGGACACCGGCCTCACCGCCGGGACCGCCTACCGCTACACCGTGACGGCGGTCGACGGATCGGGTGCGTCCGGCGCCGCCTCGGCCCAGGTGACGGCGACCACCACCGGCGGCAGCACCCCGGCGAAGTGCTTCACCGCCACCAACTACGCCCAGGTCACGGCGGGCAGGGCCCACACCACCGGCGGGTACGTCTACGCCAACGGCTCCGAACAGAACATGGGCCTCTACAACGTCTTCGTCACCCACACCCTGAAGGAGTCACCCACCGGGTACTTCGTGATCGCGGACAGCGGCTGCACCACCGGCTGACGCGCGCGGTGGGCCGGGCCAGGCAGACAACCGCCGGTCCCGGCCCACCGTCAGACGCTCCGGCGGGCTCGGCCCGCCGTCAGGCGCCCTGCCGCGCGTACGCCACCATCCGGTCGGCGACCTCCCGGGCACCCCGGTCGCCCGTGAGCACCGTGTAGTGGTTCACGTCCTTCACCGCCAGCGGCTCCACCCGGGTCCCGCCCAGATCCGCCGCCGCCAGCCGGCTCTCGTCGTACAGCCCCTGCTCCTCGTCCATCAGGCCGCGCGCCGCCCACAGCAGTGTCGCCTCGGCGGGCAGCTTCCGTACCGCCGAGAGCACCTCCTCGTCGAACAGGCCGACGCCGTCCGTGCGGATCGCCTCGATCCGGCACGTCGAGCGCAGGGCCGGCTCCTCGCCCGTCAGATCGCGCTGGATGTACGCGTCCACCTCGTCCGACCAGGCATCACCGGCGAACGCCGGGTGCGCCTGCCAGAAGGAGCGGTAGGCGGCCCGGTCCGTGAAGGTCATCGACAGCCGGTCCATCGCCGGGCCGATCACCGCCGTCAGCAGCTCGTCGGGCGTCAGATGCGTGGGCGCGGGGAAGCCGACGCCGCCGTCGACGAGCAGCAGCGGGCCGAAGCGGTCCGGGTGCCGCACCGCGGCCAGCGCGGCCACGAACGCACCCATCGAATGGCCCGCCAGTACCACCCGGTCCAGGCCCAGGGCCTCGGTCAGAGCGGCCGCGTCGTCCGTGTGCGTGGCGATGCCGTACGGGCCCGGGAGACGCGAACTCCCCGCTCTGCCCCGCAGATCCGGGGCGATCAGCGTGACGCGGCCGGCCAGCAGCCGGGCCACCGGGCCCCAGGAGAGCGCGTTGGCCGTGATGCCGTGCAGCGCCACCACCGTCGGCGCGTCCGGACTGCTCGCCGGCCAGCGCACGGCAGCCAACGTGCCTCCGCGCACCGGGACTTCGATCTCTTCGTACGGAATCACGGCTATCCGTTCTCCTTCCGGGACGGGAGCCCCTCCACCGGGCCGCGGCGCAGTGCCGCCAGCCTGGACGGCAGCCGGGCCAGGCCGCCCGGCAGCAGATGTACCACGGCCACGAACAGCACGCCCAGCAGGAACAGCGGCTGGGAGAGCGGGACACGGAGCACCGCGGGCAGGCCGGCGACAGCGCCCGAACCGGCCAGGTCGCCGAGCCGGTGGTCCGCCCAGGTGTAGAGGATGCCGCCGACCATGGGACCCCAGCGGGTCCCCGAGCCGCCCAGCACCACCATCACCAGGAGGGACAGCGTGAAGTCGGAGGTGGTGGTCTGGGGCGTGGAGCCACCGGTCAGGAGCAGGTGCACGATGCCGCCGAGCGCGGCGAGCGCGCCCGCGACGACGAAGGCCGTCAGCTTGAATCCGTACGGTTTCAGGCCCAGCACCTCCACCCGGCGCTCGTTCTCCTTGATGCCCTCCCAGACACGCCCGGTGGGGGAGCGGACCGCCCAGGCGACGACGGACAGGGTCAGGACGAGGTAGGCGAGCGCGATCCAGTAGAGGTTCGCCGTGTTGTCGATGCCGACGAGCCAGGAGGGGAGCAGATCGGCCGGGGCCGCCCGGCCCTCCTCACCGCCGGTGACCCCACCGGGGTTGCGGGACACCAGGATCGAGCCCGCCTGGGCGAAGGCGAGCGTCACCATGGAGAACCCGATGCCGGTGACGCGCAGGCTCACCGAACCCAGGACCACGGCCAGCGCGATCCCGAAGAGGAGGCCGAGTACCGCGGCGAGGCCGAAGGGCAGTCCCGCCTCCAGCAGAAACGTGTTCGTGGCGTAGCTCCCGGCCGCGAAGTACAGGGCGTGGCCGAACGAGAGCAGTCCGGTGCGCCCGAGCAGCAGGTCGTAGCCCGTGGCCAGGGCGCCGAACAGCAGGCAGGTGGCGAGAAGCTGGAGGCTGCCGGCGCTGCCGAGCGGGCCGTCCAGCAGGCCCGGCACGGGGACGGCGCTGAACGGTGCCACGGCCAGGACCAGCAGCACGGCGGCGGGCCACCAGCGCAGCAGCCGGGGACGGCCGGACGTCAGGGGCGCGGCCGCGGGGCCGCCGGTGCGCTCGTGTGTCTCGGTGGCGGTGCTCACGCGAGCCTCCCCGTCAGTCCGCGCGGGCGGATCAGCAGCAGCGCGGCGAGCAGGACGACGACCGCCAGATCGCCGAGGCCCGCCGCGGTGTAGTAGTTGGCGAACTGCTGGACCAGGCCGATGACGACGGACGCCACGGCGGCGCCGGTCACCGAACCCATGCCGCCGGTGACCACGACGACGAACGCGAAGATGAGCAGCGAGGTGCCCTGGCGGGGGTCGACCGAGCCGAAGTACAGCCCGCCGAGCGCCCCGCCGAGCGCGGCGGCGCAGCCGCCGATCGCGAAGACGAGCGTGAACGCCCTGCGGACGTCGACACCGAGCGCGGTGACCATCGCCCGGTCCTCGACCCCCGCCCGTACGACGAGACCGTGCCGGGTCCGGCCCAGGAACAGCCGCAGCGCCACCAGGACCACGACCGCCGCCGCGACCAGGACGAGGCGGTTGACGGGGACCTGCGCGCCCAGCAGCCCGAAGGTGCCGGACAGGGCCTCGGGCCCCGGGAAGGTCCGGGCGTCCGGGCCCCAGATGCCCGACAGCAGCGCCGGGACGGCGAGCCCCACCCCGACCGTCGCGAGCACCTGCTCGCGCGGCCGGGTGTAGAGCGGGCGGACGACGGCGAGTTCCAGGAGCACGGCTGCCGCGGCGCCCACCGCCGTACCGAAGAGGACCGCGAGGACGAAGCCGGCACCGCCGGGCCCCGCGCCGGGCAGGTTCCCGGACGCCGCCCACCAGGTGCCGTACGCGCCGATGGAGAGCAGCGCCCCGTGCGCGAAGTTGAGGACGTCCATCAGGCCGAAGATCAGCGAGAGTCCGGACGCGATGAGGAAGTAGAGGGCTCCCAGACCGAGTCCGGTCATGGTGAGCAGGACGAGGGTGGACATCAGGAATCCGCCTCCGCGGTGTGTGGGGTCAGCGGGCCGTGGCCCACGCCGAGCAGCCTGCGGGCCGCCTCCGCGTCGCCGAGCAGCCCGGCCGCCGGCCCCCGGTGGGCGGTCCGGCCGTCGGCCAGCACCACACAGTGCGCGGCGAGGCGCCGTACGACGGCGAGGTTCTGCTCCACGAGCAGCACCGGCACGGCCTCGGCGGCCCGCTCCAGCACCTGCGCGACCTCGGTGACCACCTTCGGCGCCAGGCCCTTGGTGGGTTCGTCCGCGATGATCAGCCGGTTGGCGTTGAGCAGGGTGCGGCCGATGGCGACCATCTGCTGCTGCCCGCCGGACAGTGTCCCGGCCAACTGCCGGGCACGTTGCTTGAGTTCGGGAAAGAGTTCATGGACCAGCGCGTATGCGGGTTCGCCCGCGCCGCGCCGCTCCGCCAGCCGCAGGTTCTCCGCGACCGTCAGCCCGGCGAAGACGCCGCGGTCCTCGGGGGCGTAGCCGATCCCGCGCCGGACCAGCGCGTGCGTGGGCAGGGTCACGGTCTCCTCACCGTCGAGGCGGACGCTGCCGCTGCGCGGGACGAGGCCGAGAACGCCGCGTACGGTCGTGGTCTTGCCGGCCCCGTTGCGGCCGAGCAGCGCGGTCACGCCGTGGCCGGCGACCTCCAGGTCCACGCCGTGCAGGATGTGGCGGCCGCCGATCAGGACCCGCAAGTCCCTTACCGCGAGCAGGGGTTGCTCAGTCACAGCCCCTCCCCGAGGTAGGCCTGCTGCACGGTCGGATCGGCCGTCACGGCCTCGGGCGTGTCCAGGGCGAGCAGCCGGCCGTGGTGCATCACGGCGAGCCGGTCCGCGAGGCCCAGCAGGACGTCCATGTGGTGCTCGACCATGAGGACGGTGCGCCCCTCCTCCCGGTGCAGGGTGCGGATCAGTTCGGTCAGCGCCGGGACCTCCTCGGCGCTCACCCCGGCCATCGGCTCGTCGAGCAGCATCAGCCGGGGCTCGCCCACCAGCAGCACGGCGAGCTCCAGCTTCCGCTTCTCGCCGTGCGACAGCTCGGCGGCCGTCGCCCCGGCCCGGTGTCCGAGACCGGTGCGTTCCAGGACGCCGGTCACCTCGGCGGTGTACGGGTCGGCGCGCCGCCAGAGGCGGTACGAGCCGCCCCGGGCGGCCTGCGCGGCCAGCCGGACGTGGTCGGCGACAGTCATCGCGGGCCACAGGCTCGACGTCTGGAACGTCCGGCCGATGCCGCGCCGGGCCCGGACGTGTGCGGGCCGGTCCGTCACGTCCGCGCCGTCCAGCTCGATCGTGCCCGCGGTGGGCAGCGTCAGCCCGCTGATCAGGTTGAACAGGGACGTCTTGCCTGCCCCGTTGGGGCCGATGAAGGCGAGGAACTCGCCCTCGCGGACGCTCAGGGTGATGTCCTGGACGATGGTCGCGCCGCCGACGCTCCAGCCGAGCCCGTCCAGCCGGAGCACGGAGTCCGACGGGCCCGCCGGGCCGCCGTCCCGGTGCCCGATGGTGTGGGGTGCGGTCACGGTTCAGCCCGCCGAGGGCTTCGCGGGCGGTGCCACGGTGTTCATCGCCTCGGTGTCCAGGAGCTCCGGCTTCGCGGCGGCGCCCTTGCCGGTCAGCCGGGCCACGAACATCGGCTGCAGCAGTGCGTGGTCCGCCGCCCGGACCTGCTGCTCGCCCTTGGCCCCGTCGAAGGTCCAGCCCTCCAGGGCCTTCACCATCGCGTCCGGGTCGGTGGCGCTGCCCTCGGCGACGGCGCGCACGACCATCTGGGCCGCGGTGAAGCCGTCCGGGGTGAACAGGTCGGGCGTGCCGCCCGCCTTCGCCACCGAGTCCAGCATCGCCTTCTCCACGGCGTTGCCGCCGCCCGCGCCCGGGAAGTAGTGCGCCAGGAACGACACCTTGGACCCGGCCGCCCCGAAGACCGGGTACGAGGCGGTCCCGGCGAGCCCGGTGACGACCTTGCCCGCGCCCAGCACGCCCTGCTGGTCCAGCGCGGTCCACAGTGCGGGGGCGGTGGAACCGGCCCAGGCGACGAAGACCAGATCCGGCCCGCCCGCCTTGACCTGGCGGGCGAACGGGGTCAGGTCCGTCGCGCTCGGCGGCGCCAGCACGGAGCCCACCTTCGCGCCCTTCGCGCCGAGCACCGCCTTCACGGCGGCGACGTTGGCCTGGCCGAAGGTGGAGTCCTGGGCGAGGACCGTGACCTTCTTGCCCTCGGCGTCGCCGAGCATCGTGCCCGCAGTCAGGATGTCCTGGTAGGACTGGCGGCCCGAGCGGAACGTGTAGTGGTTGATGCCGGTCACCGCGTCGGTGGCCGCGGGGCCGCTGACGTACAGCACCTTGTTCTGCGCGGCGAGCGGCGCCATCTGGAGCGCGACACCGGAGTCGGTGGTGCCGGCCAGCACCTTGTAGCCCTTGCCGATCAGGTTCTTCGCGGCGGAGACGGCCTTGCCCGGGTCGCCCGCGTCGTCCTGCTCGGTGACCTCTATGCGGTGGCCCGCGACCTTGCCGGTGCCCTTCGTCGCGTAGTCCAGGCCGGCCATGAAGCCGTCGCGGTACTGCTTGCCGTAGTCCGCGAGCAGTCCGGTGCGGGAGTAGACCAGGCCGACCTTCACGGGCGCGTCCGCGGCCGTCTTCCCGGACCCGTCGGAGCCGGAGTCGCCCGCCGTGCCGGCGGCGGTGCAGCCGGTCAGCAGGAGACCGGCGGCGGCCAGGACGGCGACGGTGGACAGGGACCTGTGCGGGGCGGGGCGGCTGCCGACCGTGCCGGCCCTGCTGACTGTGCTGGCTCTGCTGGCTCTGCGACGCATGGTGACCGGCTCCTCGGCGTGTTCCTGTGATGTCGCCGAACCGTATGAACACCGTGCCGTCGTCGATATGGTGCAGGGCGCCCCACCTGACCCCGGGGGCATGTGGGCGCGGTCCATAGGCAGGGCCGGCCCGGGCGCTCAGCCGGCCGGTTCCTCCGCGGTCAGGTCGATCAGCCGGCACACCGTCTCGATGTCTATCTTCACCTGGGCGATCGACGCCCGGCCCGACAGCCAGGTGATCAGTGCCGAGTGCCAGGTGTGCTCGATGACCCGGACGGCCGAGAGCTGCTCGGGCGTCGGGCGTTCGAGCCCCATCGCGTCCAGGATGATCGCCGTCGTGAGCCGCGAGACCGTGTCCACCTCGGGGCTCACGCTGCGGTCCGCGAAGGTCAGCGCACGTACCATCGCGTCCGCCAGATGCGGTTCGCGCTGCATCGCGCGGAACGCCCGCATCAGGGTGTCGGCGACCCGCTCTGCCGCGTCGTTCCCGGTCGGGGGCCGTTTGCGGAGCGTCCCGTGCATGTGCTGGAGCTGGTCCTGCATGGTGGCGACCAGCAGATGGACCTTGGAGGGGAAGTAGCGGTACAGGGTGCCCAGGGCCACCCCGGCGGCCTCTGCCACCTCGCGCATCTGGACGGCCTCGAAACCGCCCCTGCTGGCGAGCTGGGCGCTGGCGTGCAGGATGCGGCGGCGGCGGGCCTCCTGGCGTTCCGTCAGGGGCGGCGATGCCGGTCTGGCTTCCGCTGTCATGTGTCCCATCCCGAGGCTTCTGTCCGCGACCGCGAGGCTGCGGCGGCCGGTCCGGCGGCGCACAGCATGCCAGGGTGTGTGCCGTGGCGCGAATCACCTGATCCGGCCGTTGCACCGTTGCTACCTGCCGGTAGATTCGTAGCTCATTGAACGATCCAGTCTGAAACTTGTTCTAGATTAGCGTGAGCGGTTACGCTCCGGCGAACACGCAGTGAGAAGGGGGCCGAGTGTGACCGCTGAGGCCATAGAGTCGGGCCCCCGTGCGGGCGCCGCCACGTCGGACACGGACGCGGGCGCCGCCGGTGACAGGCCCCTGCGCATCGCGCTCCTCACCTACAAGGGCAACCCCTTCTGCGGCGGCCAGGGCGTCTACGTACGCCACCTCGCCCGGGAGCTCGCCCGCCTCGGCCACAGCGTCGAGGTGATCGGCGCCCAGCCCTACCCCGTACTCGACGAGGGCGTACCGCTCACCGAGCTGCCGAGCCTGGACCTCTACCGGCAGCCCGACCCGTTCCGCACCCCGAAGCGCGGCGAGTACCGGGACTGGATCGACGCCACCGAGGTCGCCACCATGTGGACCGGCGGCTTCCCCGAACCGCTCACCTTCAGCCTGCGCGCCCGGCGCCATCTCGTCGCCAGGCGCGGCGAGTTCGACGTCATCCACGACAACCAGACGCTCGGCTACGGGCTCCTCGCCGACCTCGGCGCCCCGCTCGTCACCACGATCCACCACCCCATCACCGTCGACCGTCAGCTCGACCTGGACGCAGCCCCGACCCGCCGCCGCCGCGCCTCCGTACGCCGCTGGTACGCCTTCACCCGCATGCAGAAGCGGGTCGCGCGGAAGCTGCCGTCGGTACTCACCGTCTCCGGCTCCTCCAAGCAGGAGATCGTCGACCACCTGGGCGTGCGCCCGAACCGCGTCCGCGTCGTGCACATCGGCGCCGACACCGACCTGTGGTCGCCCGATCCCGCCGTCGCCGAGGTGCCGGGCCGGATCGTCACCACCTCCAGCGCCGACGTCCCGCTCAAGGGCCTCGTCCACCTCGTCGAGGCGCTCGCCAAGCTCCGTACCGACAACCCCGCGGCACACCTCGTGGTCGTCGGCCGCCGTGCCGAGGACGGGCCGGTCGCCCAGGCCATCGAGCGGCACGGACTCGCGGACGCCGTCGAGTTCGTCAAGGGCATCAGCGACACCGAACTCGTCGACCTGGTGCGCAGCGCCCAGATCGCCTGCGTCCCCTCGCTGTACGAGGGCTTCTCGCTGCCCGCCGCCGAGGCCATGGCCACCGGGACCCCGCTCGTCGCGACCACCGGCGGTGCGATCCCCGAGGTCGCCGGAGCGGACGGCGAGACCTGTCTGGCGGTCCCGCCGGCCGACGCCGGGGCCCTGGCCGACGCGCTCGGCCGGCTGCTGGGCGACCCGGAGCTGCGCGCCCGGCTCGGGGCCGCGGGGCGCGCACGGGTCCTCGCCCGGTTCACCTGGAAACAGGCCGCGATCGGCACCGCCGCGCTGTACCGGGAGGCGATCGCGGCCCGCGCCGCCACCGGCCCCGGCGGCCGACGGTGACACCCCGCTTCCCGGCCCCCTGACCTCCCTCCTCCCTCTCCCGACTCCCTCTTCCGACCCCCTCGACCGCGAAAGCAGGCATTCGTGCTGACCGTGGACTTCACCCGCTTCCCGCTCGCCGCAGGCGACCGAGTGCTCGACCTGGGCTGCGGCGCCGGACGCCACGCCTTCGAGTGCTACCGGCGCGGCGCCCAGGTCGTGGCTCTCGACCAGAACGGCGAGGAGATCCGCGAGGTCGCGAAGTGGTTCGCCGCGATGAAGGAGGC
Source organism: Streptomyces sp. NPDC002809 (assembly GCF_040295435.1). Taxonomy (NCBI): domain Bacteria; kingdom Bacillati; phylum Actinomycetota; class Actinomycetes; order Kitasatosporales; family Streptomycetaceae; genus Streptomyces; species Streptomyces sp. NPDC002809. Next base: position 35,435 of record NZ_JBEOVJ010000026.1, on the reverse strand, counting down.
CGGGGAGGCTCCTGAGGGAGCCACCGCCACCGCGATGGAGGGCGACGCGCTCAACCTGCCGTTCCCCGATGAGTCCTTCGACGTCGTGATCATCTCCGAGGTCATGGAGCACATCCCCGACGACAAGGGCGTGCTCGCCGAGATGGTCCGGGTCCTGAAACCCGGCGGCCGGATCGCGATCACCGTGCCGCGTTACGGCCCCGAGAAGGTCTGCTGGACGCTCTCCGACGCGTACCACGAGGTCGAGGGCGGTCACATCCGCATCTACAAGGCCGACGAGCTGCTGGGCAGGATCCGCGGCGCCGGCCTCAAGCCGTACGGCACCCACCACGCCCACGCCCTGCACTCGCCCTACTGGTGGCTCAAGTGCGCCTTCGGCGTCGACAACGACAAGGCGCTGCCGGTGCGGGCGTACCACAAGCTGCTCGTCTGGGACATCATGAAGAAGCCGATGGCCACCCGGGTCGCCGAGCAGCTGCTCAACCCGGTCGTCGGCAAGAGCTTCGTGGCCTACGCGACCAAGCCGCACCTGCCCGCCGCCGCGGCCGCCGAGGCTCCCGTGCGGACCGACGACTCCGCCAAGGCCGAGGCGTGAGTCTTCCCGAGCGGACCGAACACCTCGTCCTGCCCGGAGTGCTGACCGCCGAGGAGGCCGCAGAGACCGTCGCGGCCGTGCTCGCGGTGCAGTGCGACGACGGCGCGCTCCCGTGGTTCCGGGGCCACCACCTCGACCCGTGGGACCACACCGAGGCAGCCATGGCCCTGGACGCGGCCGGCGAACACGCCGCCGCGGAACGCGCGTACGAGTGGCTTGCCCGCAACCAGAACGAGGACGGCTCCTGGTACGCGGCCTACCACGACGGCGACCCGCAGCAGCCGACCGACCGCGGCCTGGAGACCAACTTCTGCGCCTACGTGGCAGTCGGCGTCTGGCACCACTACCTCGCCACCGGCGACGACGCGTTCGTCGACCGGATGTGGCCGACGGTCTTCGCCGCCGTCGAGTTCGTCCTGCGGCTCCAGCAGCCCGGCGGGCAGATCGGCTGGAAGACGGAGGCCGACGGCACCCCGGTGACGGACGCGCTGCTGACCGGTTCCTCCTCCATCCACCAGGCCCTGCGCTGCGCGCTCGCCCTCGCCGAGAGCCGCGAGGAGCCGCAGCCCGACTGGGAGCTGGCGACCGGGGCGCTGGCACACGCGATCCGCAGCCACCCGGAGCGCTTCCTCGACAAGAGCCACTACTCGATGGACTGGTACTACCCGGTCCTCGGCGGCGCGCTCGTCGGATCGGCCGCCAAGCAGCGGATCGAGGAGGGCTGGGACCGCTTCGTCGTCCCGGACCTCGGCGTGCGCTGTGTGCTGCCCAACCCGTGGGTGACCGGCGGCGAGAGCTGCGAACTCGCCCTGGCACTCTGGGTGATGGGGGAATCCGACCGGGCCCTGGAGATCCTCCAGTCGATCCAGCACCTGCGGGCCGAGGGCGGGATGTACTGGACGGGGTACGTCTTCGAGGGCAACCGGGCGTTCTGGCCAGAGGAGCACACCGCGTGGACCGCGGGATCACTCCTGCTGGCGGTGGCCGCGCTCGGTGGGGACGAGGCGACCACCGCGGTCTTCAGCGGGGAGAGGCTGCCGAAGGGGCTGGAGCCGGACTGCTGCGGCTGAGCACCCGCCGGGCTTCCGGCAGGCTCAGCGCCGGATACGGCCTGCCACGGCGTGACCGATGAAGAGGTACACGACGGCGGCCAGGCCGTATCCGCAGACGACCCGGGCCCATGCCGCGTCGAAGGTGAACAGGTCGTACGACCAGCCTGCGAGCCACCGGGCGGTGTGCCGCACGAAGTCGACCAGGTCGTTGCCCCGGTTGGCGTCGAGCAGGTACATCAGGATCCACAGGCCGATGATGAAAGCCATGATGTCGGCCACCACGGCTATGACACGTGCTGCGGTACTGCTTCCGTTGCCTCGTCTGTAAGACATGGACTCCGGGTTGCCGTTTTCGGACCGGTGAAACACGGACGGCGGTCCCGGGGTGGCGGGGCGGGGGCGCCGCAGCCAGCCTGACGGGGGAGTGCCGGGCCCCGGCACCTACCGTGATGTCCCCGGTCAGGGAGGCCCGCCGTGCCCCGTTCCGTACCGCTCCGCCGACTCCTCGTGGCGCTGCTGCTGTCCTGCACCGTGCTGGTGAGCACCACCGCGTGCGGGAGCGACGACGACAACGGCGGCAGCGCGAGCAGTTCGGCCTCGCCGTCCGGTACGTCGTCGGCCGAGGCGCAGAAGTTCGCCAAGACGCGGTTCGTCGCCAACGCGGGGCTCGCGGCGGGCGCGACGTACCAGTGGATCGTCAAGCCGTACCGCGCGGGGAAGTTCAAGAAGGGCGCCGACGGGCGGACGTTCGCACTCGTCAAGGCCGGGCTCGCGGGCGGATTCGCCTACAACCGGCTCAAGGCCGCCTCGGAGAACGCCAAGGGTGACCCGCTGCTCTCGAAGGCCGTCGCCCCGCTGACCGCGGGCATCGCGTCCCTCAAGGGCATGGCCACCAAGCTCCGCAACGGTGAGTTCGGCGACGGGGACGTCGGCGCGTTCGAGAGCGTCATCAACGACATCAAGGACGCCGGGAAGAGCGCGGGCGCCGAGGTCCAGGACAAGGTGCCGTCCACCTCGCAGCTCAGCGGATAACCGCATGTGAGGAGGGCCGTGCCCGCACTAGAGTGCGGGCATGACCACCCCCATCGCGCATGAGCGCTACTGCGACGAAATCGTGCGGCTGACCGACGTGTTGAGGGCGGCGATCAGCGGCGCGGACCTCGACGCGACCGTCCCGACCTGTCCGGAGTGGACGCTGCGCGACCTCGCCGTCCACATCGGAGGCGCCCACCGCTGGGCCGGTGAGATCGTCCGCCTCCGGGCGGCCGAGGAGCTCCCGGACGAGCAGGTGCCGGCGTTCACCCCCGACGGCGACGACCCCGCCGTGCTCGACGCCTGGCTGGCGGACGGGGCGGCCGGGACCGCCGGGGCGCTGCGGGAGGCGGGCCCGGATACGGAGGTCTGGTCCTGGTACCGGGACCGCGACGCGGGCTTCTGGGCGCGGCGCATGGCGATCGAGACCGTCGTCCACCTGGCGGACGCGGCCCTGGCCGCGAAGGTGCCGTACACGATGACGCCGGAGCTGGCCGCCGACACGATCGACGAGTGGCTGGAGATCGTCGCCTTCGCCCAGGCCGAGGGCGACCCGGAGGCCGCGGAGCTGCGCGGGGCGGGCCGCTCCATCCACCTGCACGCCACCGACGTACCGGACGCCGAGTGGCTCATCGAGTTCGGCGAGGACGGCTTCACCTGGCGCCGCGCGCACGGGAAGGCGACCGTGGCCCTGCGGGGGCCGCTCACCGACCTGATGCTGGTCTTCAACCGCCGTCTCGCCCCGGACAGCGACCGGGTCGAGGTGCTGGGCGACGCGGAGCTGCTGGACTTCTGGCTGGCCCGGTCCTCCTTCGGCTGAGTAGCACGGCGGGACGCGGCCGGTGTGCGGCCGGTGTGCGGGCCGGGCGGGGCTGGGCCAAGCTGGACGGGAAGCCCGCCCCTTTCCCCAGGAGGTGCCCATGGACCCGGTCCGGGCCCTGGAGCGGATCGCCTTCCTGCTGGAGCGCGGCAGGGCCGACACCTACCGCGTCCAGGCCTTCCGCGCAGCCGCCCGCACCGTTGCGGCGATGGACGACGGAGAGGCCGTGCAGCGGGTCACGAACGGCTCCCTGGAACGGGTCAAGGGCATCGGCCCCCGCACCGCCCAGGTGATCCGCGAGGCCGTCGCCGGGCAGACGCCGGCCTACCTTGAGCGGCTGGAGACCGAGACCGAGGAGAGCGGCCCGCTCGCGGAGGGCGGCGAACGCCTGCTCGCTCTGCTGCGCGGCGACTGCCATCTGCACTCCGACTGGTCGGACGGCGGCAGCACCATCGAGGAGATGGGCCGTACGGCGGCGGAGCTCGGCCACGACTGGGCGGTGCTCACCGACCACTCGCCCCGGCTGACGGTGGCGAACGGACTCTCGCCCGAACGGCTGCGGCAGCAGCTCGACGTGGTGGCCGAACTCAACGAGCGCTGGGCGCCGTTCCGGCTGCTGACCGGCATCGAGTGCGACATCCACCTCGACGGCTCCCTCGACCAGGAGGAGGAGCTGCTGGAACGGCTGGACGTCGTCGTCGTGTCCGTCCACTCCAAACTGCGGATGGACCCCGCCCCGATGACCCGTCGGCTCCTGGCCGCCGTCCGTCACCCGCAGGCGAACATCCTCGGCCACTGCACCGGCCGCCTGCTCACCGGCAGGGGCCGCCCCGAATCCCGCTTCGACGCGGCCGAGGTCTTCGCCGCCTGCGCCGAGGCGGGCACGGCGGTGGAGATCAACAGCAGACCCGAGCGCCTGGACCCGCCCCGCCGCCTGCTGCGTCAAGCCGTGGACGCGGGCACGCTGTTCGCCGTCGACACCGACGCGCACGCGCCCGGACAGCTCGACTGGCAGATCCACGGCTGCGCCCGCGCCGAGGAGTGCGGGGTCCCGGCGGAACGCGTGGTCACGACGTGGACGGCGGCCGAACTGCTGTGCTGGACCAGGGAGGGGCGGGTTCCCGCCGGTGCGCGGGCGGGGTCCTGAGCCGCCGTCAGCCGGGTCGGCCGTCGCGTCAGGGGCCCGGTTCGGCCGGCGGTTTTCCGCAGCGTTCGATGACCATGCTTCGAGCTTTCCGGGCGCTGGTCGTGGCGTCTCCGTCCAGCGGGCCCGTGTCATCTCAACGCCGGCGACGGAGTACATCCGGTTCGAGTACGCCTGCACGCCACGCAACCCTGCGGCAGGCGAAATCGTGCGGTGGCTGCCCCGGGACCAGGCGCTCGGCTTGGTGCTTCCCGCGCACGACTTCCGGCACGCGTTCCTTCTCCACACGAAGGCCTACCGACATCTGGGCGTCTGGACTGTGCTCACTGTGGTCCGCACGCGGTCGGCGGCGGGCCTTCGAGCTTGGGCCGGGGTTCGCCGAGGGGGTGTGTACCCCGTGTCCCCCTCGACGGCCCATGCGATGGGCCACGGTGTGGCGGATGACCAGGCTGGGCCGCCCGCCCGTCATCTGAGGGCCCAGCGGCCTACGGCTGCTCTCGGCCCGCAGCCGCGCGGGGGTGGCGTCGTGATGGCTGTCCAGCCGGTTGCCGCAATACGGCACCTGTGGACGTCCAACGCAAGGACCGCTGGTCTGCGCCCTGGGCTGCCGACTTCCGACGCCGCTGTCACGTAGGGCAGTTGCTTCCCCTGCCGGGCTGGTGCGGATGTTGCTGGTGAGTCAGCATGGGTATGCGCGGTACGGGGGGTCGTCCGCGCAACCCGATGTGCGAATTGAAGAGGGCCGATGACTGACGAGCAAGGCACCCCGACGCCGGTGGACGGAATCGACACGGGCACGCCGCATTCGGCGCGGGTGTGGAACTACTGGCTGGGCGGCAAGGACAACTACGAGGTGGACCGCCGGCTCGGGGCGACGATGGAGGAGCTGTACCCGCAGATCATCGACATAGCGCGCGCCTCCCGGGCGTTCCAGGCGCGGGCGGTGCGCTATCTGGCCGGTGAGGCCGGGGTACATCAGTTCCTGGATCTCGGCACCGGTCTGCCGACGGCGAACGCGACGCACGAGGTCGCCCAGGACGTCGAGCCGACGGCACGCATCGTGTACGTGGACCACGACCCGATCGTCCTGGCGCACGCGCGGGCCCTGCTGACCAGCCGGCCCGAAGGGAAGACGGACTATGTGCACGCGGACCTGAGGGACGCGAAGACGGTGCTGCGCGAGGCCGCCCGGACGCTGGACCTCGACAAGCCGGTGGCGGTGATGGTGCTCTCGACGCTGGGACACGTCGCGGACTCGGGCGAGGCCGCGGCGCTGCTCCGCAGCTACCTGGACGCGCTGCCCGCGGGCAGCTACCTGATGCAGTGCGACACCATCGGGACCCCGGAGACCGAGGCCGGGTCCGAGGAGTACGCGAGTGGCGGTGCCATGCCGTACATCTCGCGGCCCAAGGAGATCATGGCGACCTTCGCGGACGGACTCGACCTGGTGGAGCCGGGCTTCGGCTCGATCAGCCTGTGGCGCCCCGAGGAGCCCGTCGTCGGCGAGCCGGTCGACCAGTGGGGATTCGTGGCCGCCAAGCGGTAGGGGCGGCGGTGGCGGTGCTTACTGGTTGAGCTCCGCCAGCACCCGCAGGGTGTGCGGGTCCGGCGCCGTCACCAGGAGATCGGTGACCGGGCCCTTGCGCCACAACTCCAGCCGTTCCGCGATGCGTTCGCGGGGGCCGACCAGCGAGATCTCGTCGGCGAACGCATCCGGGACGGCCAGTACCGCCTCCTGCTTCCGCCCCTCCAGGAACAGTTGCTGGATCTGCCGCGCCTCTTCCTCGTACCCCATCCGCGCCATCAGGTCCGCATGGAAGTTGCGGGCCGCGGCTCCCATGCCGCCGATGTAGAAGCCGAGCATCGCCTTCACCGGCAGCAGCCCCTCCGCGACATCGTCACAGACGTGCGCCCGGGCCATCGGCGCGATCATGAACCCCTCGGGGAGGCCGCTCAGCGAGGCCTCGTACACATCGGTGCGCAGTGGCGACCAGTACAGCGGCAGCCAGCCGTCCGCGATCCGGGTGGTCTGCGCGATGTTCTTCGGCCCCTCCGCGCCCAGCAGCACCGGGAGGGCGGAGCGCAGCGGATGCGTGATCGGCTTCAGCGGCTTGCCGAGGCCGGTGGCGTCCGGGCCGTTGTACGGAAGCGTGTGGAACCGGCCGTCCAGGGCGACGGGCGCCTCGCGGCGCAGCACCTGGCGGACCACGTCGACGTACTCGCGGGTCGCGGTGAGCGGGCTGCTGGGGAACGGGCGTCCGTACCAGCCCTCCACGACCTGCGGACCGGAGAGCCCGAGGCCGAGCATCATCCGGCCGCCGGAGAGGTGGTCCAGGGTCAGGGCGTGCATGGCGGTGGCGGTCGGGGTGCGGGCCGCCATCTGCGCGATGGCGGTGCCCAGCCGGATGCGGGAGGTGTGGGCGGCGATCCAGGTCAGCGGGGTGAAGGCGTCCGAACCCCAGGCCTCCGCCGTCCACACCGACGCGTATCCCAGCTCCTCCGCCGCGCGAGCGAGGTCCAGATGGGCCGGGTTCGGGCCGCGGCCCCAGTACCCGAGAGCGAGTCCGAGCCGCATTCCGGTTCCTCCCAAGGTTTCTGACGGTGCATCAGAGGTAGTCGGAGGGTACGGCAGCGGCCCCCCGCCCGGAAGGGGTGGGAGGCCGCTGTCGGTGGTGCTGTGCCGCTGCGTCAGCCGCGCTGGATGCCCGTGGTGTCCTGGAGCACACCACGACGGCCGTCCTGCGTCTGGGCGATGAGGCCAGGACCGCTCTGCTCGACCGCGAGATACCAGGTGCCCGGCGCCAGTTCGGCGATCGGGGACGGCGAACCGTCCTCGCCGTACAGCGGACGGGCCACCGGCACCGCGAACCAGAACGGGGTGAAGTCACCGGCGGGCGCGGCCTGCTGGGCAGGCGCCTGACCCTGCTGCGGGTCGGGCTGACCGGGCTGCGGCTGACCGCCGTACGACGGCGCCTGGCCCTGCGGCTGGGGCTGACCGGTGTAGGGCGGCTGCTGGCCACCCGGGTAGCCGTAGCCCTGGCCCGGCTGGCCGCCGTACGGCGGCTGGACGGCCTGCGGCTTCGGAGCGCCCGCCAGCGGGGCCTTGAGGGCCGGGAGCATCGGGGAGGCCACCGCACCGGCTGCCAGTGCCAGGGAGGAGATCAGGCCGAGGATCAGGCCGGCCCCGGCGTCGATCTGGCCGAGGTCGATGATGGTCCAGAAGAGGTTCCACGCGGTGAACACCGTGGCGGCCACGCCGAATGCGGCGAGGTCGAGGCCGAGGACCTTGCGCGGCTGGGGCTGCGAGCGGGACAGCACGATCAGTGCGGCACCGACCACCCCGACCATGTAGACGCCGATCGCGTTACCCAGGGAGTCCCAGGAGTTGGGCGCGTCGAGGCTGGTGCTTCCGTAGTCGAAGTAGTCGAGGAAAGAGGCGATGAACAGCACGACCGCTGCTCCGATCACCACGCCATCGCCTCGAGTGAGGGAGCGGATATTCACGTGAAGGTCCTTAGTCGGTCGTCTCGTCGGGGCGGTCGTCGCTGCCACCGGTACGGCGCGAAGCTCGGGAGCGGCCCCCCATCGTACGGATGAATCTATCGTCTGCCCGGGCGGGTTGTGTCCCTGCCCGGTCCTTGGGCGGGCATCCTCCCGAATTCATCGCAGAACCACCTCTTGACTACCCCTTGAGGTAGCTGCTGATGCCGTCCGCGATGCCCTGGGCCGCCTTCTGACGCCAACCCGCACTGGTGAGCAGGGCGGCATCATCCGGATCACGCATATTGCCGCATTCGATGAAGACTTTGGGCACGGTCGACAAATTCAGTCCGCCGAGATCCTTGCGGGTGTCCAAGCCGGTTTTGCCGCCGATGTAATTGGAAGGCGCACTTCCGGTAGCGCGGACGAAGAGTCCGGCGATCCGGGTGCCCAGATCGCGCGAAGGGCCCACGATCTTCGACGTGTCCGCTTCGCCGCCGCGCACCGGTGCGGGGAGAATCACATGGAAGCCGCGGTTCCCGGCCGCCGAACCGTCCGCGTGGACCGAGACGACCGCGTCGGCCCTGGCCTTGTTGCCGATCCGGGCCCGCTCGTCGACGCACGGGCCGAACGCCCGGTCGCCGTCGTACGTCAGGATCACCTTCGCGCCCTGCGCCTGGAGCAGCGTCCGCAACCGGTGCGAGACGTCGAGCGTGAACCGGGCTTCCGCGTAACCGGAGTTGGTGGAGGTGCCGGTGGTGTCGCACTCCTTGTGCGTGGTCCCGATGTCCACCTGGCGGTTGATCTCGGCGGTGTGCAGGTGGTTGTTCGGATTGTGGCCCGGGTCGATGACGACCGTCCTGCCGGACAGCGGCCCGGACGGGGCGTCCGGAGCGGACGGCGAGGGGGAGGCGGGCTTCCTCGGCCGGGACGGGGAAGGTGTCGGGCTCGTGCGCGCCGGTGACGGAGAGGCGGTGGACGCGGCAGCCGGGGACGGGGCGGCGTCACCGCCCTTCCCGGGCTGCGCCTGCGCGGCGCCACCGCCGCCGCAGCCGGCGACGCCCAGGGACAGCACGGTCAGCGCCGCGGCGGCGGACAGGGCGGGGCGGCGGGGCGTGGGGGGAACACTCTCGTCGTGACGCACCCGGCGATGCTATCCGGGAGCCCGCGCGGTGTCCGGGGCGCTCGGATTCCCGCTCGGGTGTGCAGCAGCGCACGGGAGCGGTCGGGTCCCAGGGCCGGTATGCCGCAGCAAACGGGGGCGCTCGGATTCCGGTCCGGTAGGCGGCAGCGAACCGGAGCGCTCGGGCTCCAACCCCGTACGCCGCAGCAAACCGGAGCGCTCGGATTCGGGCCCGGTACGCCGCAGCGCACGGGAGCGGTCGGGTCCCCTGCCCCTACGCCGCAGAGAACGGCAGCGCTCAGATTCCTGTGCCGGTACGCCGCAGCACCCGCAGTGAATCCGTGACGGAGATCTCGGTGAACGCCCCCGAAGCCAGCGCCCGCTGATGGACCCGGTACGGGGCCTGGCCGCCGTGGGCCGGGTCCGGGAACACGTCGTGGATCACCAGCAGCCCGCCCTCCGCGACATGCGGCGCCCAGCCCTCGTAGTCGCCGGTCGCGTGCTCGTCGGTGTGACCGCCGTCGATGAAGACGAGGCCGAGCCGCCCGCCCCAGACAGCCGCCACCTGCGGCGAACGCCCCACGAGCGCCACCACGTGCTCCTCAAGACCGGCGGCGTGCAGCGTCCGGCGGAACGTGGGCAGCGTGTCCATCCGCCCCACCTCGGGGTCCACGACCGTCGGGTCGTGGTACTCCCAGCCGGGCTGCTGCTCCTCGCTGCCCCGGTGGTGATCGACGGTGAGAGCCGTCACGCCTGCCGCACGTGCCGCGTCGGCGAGCAGGATGGTGGAGCGACCGCAGTACGTGCCCACCTCCAGCAGCGGCAGACCGAGCGCGGCCGCCTCGGCGGCGGCGGCGTACAGCGCGAGTCCCTCGACCACCGGCATGAAGCCCTTGGCGGCCTGGAACGCGGCGAGAATCTCCGGCTTGGGCTCGGCGGCCACGGGGTTCCTCCTGGTGGGACGGGGCGATTCGACGGCGCCCCATCGTGCCGCACACCCCCGCCGACGTGGTCGGCGGGGGTGTGCGGCAGTGACGGAGGGGTCAGCAGCTCTGCCAGAGCCGGGTCATGACACGGACACCGAACCGCAGTCCCTCCAGCGGGACGCGCTCGTCCACGCCGTGGAAGAGCCTGCCGTAGTCCAGGTCGTGCGGGAGCTTCAGGCCCTTGAATCCGAAGCAGCGGATGCCCAGGTGGGTGAAGGCCTTGGCGTCCGTACCGCCGGGGTTGCAGTACGGCACGGGGTGGCCGTCCGGGTCCTCGGCGCGTACCGCGTCACACATGGCGTCGACGAGCGGGCCGTCGAACGTGGTCTCCATCGCGATGTCGTGGTTGACCCACTCGCGGGTGACCGAGGGGAGCAGCAGCTTGTCGATCGTGTCGATCAGCTCCTGCTCGTGGCCGGGCAGGAAGCGGCCGTCGACACGGGCGGTGGCCTTCCCGGGGATGACGTTGGTCTGGTAACCGGCGTTGAACATGGTGGGGTTCGCCGAGTTGCGGAGCACCACCTGCATGAAGTCGGAGACCGGGCCGAGCCTGGCGAGAGTGCCCTCGATGTCGTCTTCGTCGAACTCGACACCGTAGAGCCGTGCGGCCTCTTCGAGCAGTGCGCGGACCGGTTCGATCAGCCGGATCGGGAAGGTCTCGCGGCCGATCCGGGTCAGCGACTCGGCGAGGTCGGTGACCGCGTTCTCGTCGTTGGGGGACGAGCCGTGGCCGGCCCGGCCGGTCGCGGTGAGCTCCATCCAGGCCATGCCGCGCTGGGCGTTCTCGATCGGGTAGAGGCGACGGGTGTCGTCGATGGCGAAGGAGAACCCGCCGCCCTCGCCGATCGCCTCGGTGACCCCGGCGAACAGTTCCGGGCGGTGCTCGACCAGCCAGTGGGCGCCGAACTTGCCGCCCGCCTCCTCGTCGGCGAGGAAGGCCAGGACCAGATCGCGCGAGGGCTGCGTGCCGGTGCGGGCGAAGTGGCGGGCGGTGGCCAGCATGACGGCCACCGTGTCCTTCATGTCGATCGCGCCGCGGCCCCAGAGGTAGCCGTCCCGGATCTCGCCGGAGAACGGCGGCACCTGCCACTCGGAGGCGTCGGCGGGCACCACGTCCAGGTGGCCGTGGACCAGCAGGGCGCCGCGCTCCGGATCGAGGCCCGCGATCCGGGCGATGACGCTGGCCCGGCCCGGCGCGGACTCGATGAGCTCCGACGTGATGCCCACCTCGGCGAGGCGGCCCACGACCCACTCGGCGCTCGCGCGCTCGTTGCTTGTGGGGTTGGAGGTGTCGAACCTGATCAGTTCGGCGCAGAGGTCGACGACCTCGGCCTGGGCCTCGTCGGAGGCCGGGACCAGGGGGGCGGGGGTAGGGGTGGTGCTCATGCTGCTCCCACGGAGGTGGTGGTGCGGGCGGCGGGGGCGTTGTCGTCTCCCTGCCCCTCGTCGTCGAGGGTGGAGGTGCCGTACGGCCTCACCCAGCCCAGCAGGCCGAGGACGCTGTACAGGACGAACGCGGTGGCCAGCGAGTTCAGGGCCGGGATGCCGCCGTCGTAGAACTTGCCGACGCAGAACGCCGCGATCCAGATGACGATCGACATCGGGACCCAGGTCGGCGAGGACTTCGGCAGTGTCTCGGACTCCCGGGTGTCGTCCAGCGGCTTGCGCATCTTCTTCACGACCCAGTACTCGGCCACGATGATGCCGCCGATGGGCGGGATCGCGACGCCGAGGATCGTGAGGAACTCGGTGAAGTGGGTCATGATCCCGACCGCGGACAGGAGCGTGCCCGCGATGCCGAGGACGATCGTGACGGCGCCGCGGTGGACGCGCTTGCCGAAGACGACCTGGAAGAAGTTGACGACGCCGAGCGAGGAGCCGTACAGGTTCCAGTCGTTGATCTTGGCGGTCGACATCAGGACCACGATCACGCCGAAGGCGCCGGAGGTGGAGAGCACGATGTGCGAGACCTCGTTGCTCTTGACCAGGTGGCCGAGGAGTACGCCCGTCAGTCCGACGATGTACTCGGAGAGGATCATCGAGGAGGCGCTCTGCAGGAAGACGTGCGAGCCCCGCTTGTTGTAGCGGGTCATCTCCGGGGAGACGATCGCGCCCGTCATGTAGCCGCCCGCGATGGCGGTGGCGGCGACGGCCAGCGGGATCGTTTCGCCGGGCGGCGGCGAGTTGATCAGGTCGCTGAACGAGTGGTCGTTGAGCGTGGTGATGACGGACCAGGCGACCATCGCGAAGAAGAGCGGGGTGACGATCTTCGCGAAGTTCGCCATGTACTTGAAGCCGAAGATCACCAGGGCGGTGATGGCGATCCCGGCGAGCACGCACCACATCCAGGACGGTCCGCCGACCAGCGCCGAGACGCTGTTGCCGAAGATCGTGTTCTGGACGCCGAACCAGCCGACCAGGCTGACCGCGATGACGAAGCTGACCAGCGCGGAGCCGTTGCGGCCGAAGCCCACCCAACGGGTCAGCATCGGGGTCGCGAGCCCCTCGCGCATGCCGGCCAGGCCGATCGCGAAGATCACGACTTCCAGGATCACCGCACCGAGGGTGAAGGCCAGGAAGGCGTCGCCGAAGGTCATGCCGACGCCGATGGTGGCGCCGAGCGTGAACTGCGAGATCGAACCGGACTGGGCCAGCCACTGGAGCAGCATCGACCAGAAACCGAACCGCTTGTCACGCGGGACGCGCGAGAGCGAGTAGTCGTCGCTGCCGATGCTCTTGGTCTCCTGGACCACGGCGTCGGCCTGCGGGGCGGCTGCCATCAGGACTCCTGGGGTGTACGGCCGAAGGTCTGCAGGTGAGCCAGCGACCCGTAGCGATTGACGAGGTTGTCGAACTCCACCGCGTCGTGGAAGTCCAGGTGGCCGCCGCCATAGGCCTTGGCGACCTCCACGGCGTAGCGGGCGGCGGACGCGATGTCGCTCTCGTGACTCGCGCCGGTGCCGCAGCCGGGCACCGCGGCGGCCGAGGTGATGGCCAGACCGATGACGGGAGCGGCCGTCGCGGTGGAGGGCTGGAGGATCGAATTGATGTGGTGTGCACCATTACCGTACGGCGTGATGTCCTGTGTGGTCACGGGGTACGTGACCAAGGGCTCACCGGTCACCACGGCCAGCAGCTCACCGAGCTGCTCGCCGACCCGGAGCACCCAGCCCTCCTTGACGGTGGGCGACAGGGCGAGACCCTTGTGGTTGATGATCCGGTTGCCCTTGGTGGTGTCGATGGAGAGCACGGCCTCCATCTCGCCGGTCACCTCGTGCCGGTTCATGGTGGCGATGTCCACGGGCGAGCCCATGAACGGCACCGGGTCGTGCGGCTCGGTCGGCGCGTTCGGGCAGATGTGCGTGGCGACGATCACATCGCCGGGCAGCACATCGCCGCGGCGGCGCATGTCCAGCAGCTTGGCGGCGGTGGCGACGGCCGAGACCGCGCCGTCGGCGTCGGAGACCAGACCGGTCACCTCGGGCCGCGCGCCGATGCCGCCGAGCCGGCCGACGACGCCCAGCGTGCGGGCGTCGCCCCCGGCCGTGCGTCCCCGGGAGCCGGGGATGCGGACCATCACGAAGTCCGTCGAGCCCTGTTCGCCGGCGACCGTGGTGACCTCCGCGGACGAGCCCTCGCCCCCCGCTACGGAGTCGAGGTACTCGACGACCGTCTTGCCATTGACCTGGGGATCGTCGAGGAGATCGACGATGTCCAGTACGTACTTCAACATGGGGGGCCTTTCTCGCGCATCCGTCACACCCGTCCGGCGCCCGGCAGGGAGTGGGGCGCCGGACGGGGTGCTGAGAGCAGATTCGGGATCGGATAGCGTTCAACGCAACTGTTTCCCGTTATTTGCAATTCGGGTCTGAATCGTGAGATGGGTGAGATGACGATGGCGGACTTCGATCTGGACCGGCGGACCCCCGCCGGGGCCCTGCAAACCGTCGACCGGGCGCTCCTCGTGCTGCTCGCGTTCGAGCGGACCCGGCCCGACTGGGGCGTCACCGAGGTCGCCGAGGAGTTCGGCTGGGACACCTCGGTGGCCCAGCGGCTGCTCGCCACCCTCGCGGGGCGCGGCTTCCTGGTCTCCGACCCGGCCACCCGCCGCTACCGCATCGGCCCCGCCGTGCTGCGCCTGGGCAGGCTCTGGGAGCGCTCCGGATCGCTGGAGCTGCTGGCCGGACCGGTCCTGGAGGAGCTGCGCCGGGTCACCGGCGACACCGTGCTGTTCTGTCTGCCGGACAGCTTCCACATGCGGTGCGTGGCTGCCGAGGAGGGCGAGACCGGGCCGCTGCGCTACTACCCGCTGGTCGGTGAGCTCTACCCGGCGCACGCCGGGGCGACCAGCAAGTCGTTCTACGCGTACCTGCCGGACGAGCAGCGCCACCGGCTCTTCCGGGGGCGCCCGATGGCCCGGTTCACCGACCGGACCGTCACCGATCCGGACCTGCTGGAGCAGGAGTTCCTGAAGGTCCGCGCCCAGGGGTACGCCTGGACGGTCGGCGAGTACGACACCGGTGTCGCGACCGTCGCCGTACCGGTCTTCCTCGGCCGCGAACCGTACGGAAGCCTCAGCCTGGGCGGTGCGGAGGAGCGGTTCCAGGGGGCGCCGGAGAACCGTCTCGACGCACTGCGGCAGGCCGCCGAGCTCCTGGAGAAGCGCCTCACCCACCCACCGCAGCGCCCGAAGCCCAAGGCCCGCCGCACCCGCACGGCCTGACCCGAAGCCCAAGGCCCGCCGCACCCGCACGGCCTGACCCGAAGCCCAAGGCCCGCCGCACCCGCGCGGCCTGACCCGAAGAGAACCCAAGAGGAACCCCGTGAATCTGCTCCTGCTCTCCAACTCCACCCAGCACGGCTGTGGTTACCTGGAACACGCCCTCGACACGGTCGCGGCCTTCCTGCCCTCCGGCGCCCGGCTGGCCTTCGTGCCCTACGCGCTCGCCGACTACACCACGTACACCGCGCGCGTCCGGGACGCCCTGGAGCCGGCCGGGATCAGCGTCCGCGGCGTCCACGAGAACGCCGACCCGGTCGCCGAACTCGCCGCTGCCGACGCCGTGTTCATCGGCGGCGGCAACTCCTTCCGGCTGCTGAGCGCGCTCTACCGGACCGGTCTGCGGGGCGCCGTCACCGAGGCGGTGCGCGAGGGGCTCCCCTACATGGGGGCCAGTGCGGGGACGAACATGGCGGCGCCCACCCTCCGTACGACCAACGACATGCCCATCGTGCAGCCGCCGTCCTTCGAGACGCTCGGCCTCGTCCCGTTCCAGATCAACCCGCACTACCTGGACCCGGATCCGGAGAGCACCCACAAGGGCGAGACCCGTGAGGAGCGGCTCACGGAGTTCCTGGAGGAGAACGACGTGCCGGTGCTCGGTCTGCGCGAGGGCTCATGGCTGCGGGTCAACGGGCGCCAGGCCCGGGTCCAGGGCGCCCGCCCCGCCCGGCTGTTCACTCGCGGCACACAGCCGCAGGAGCTCCCGGTGGGGACGGACGTCTCTCATCTGCTCACGACCGCACCCCGGTTCGACGCGCCGGTGCGCTGAGCGTCAGCACCAGGTCGGTCTCGGTCCGCGGCCCGGGCGCCGGGTGCGACGCGGGGCGGGCCCGCGGCGCGTATCCGGCGGCCGATCCGGCCAGCACGAAGCTGCCGTTGCCGGGTGCGGCGAGCGCGTAGCGGCCCTCCGCGTCCGTGGTGGTGAGCCCGGCCTGCCGGCCGTGCCGGTCGATCAGGGTCACGTTGGCCCCGGCCACCGGTGTCCCGTCCGCCTCCAGCACGCGGCCGCGGAAGCCGCCGGAGCCGGCGAAGGGGTGCGGGACGGCGGGGAGCGGATGACCGGCCTCGCGTGCGGCGGCGTCGCCCGCGCTGCTCGCCAGCAGCACCGGCGCGGCGGCCTTCCGCTGCGAAGGCAGGAACGCGGCCAGCACGAGACCGACCAGCACCGCACCCGTCGCGATGATGAACGAGGTCCGGAACCCCTCCATGCTGGGCACCGCGACCGGCCCCATCTGCACCGAGGTGTTCGCCAGCACCATGCCGATCACCGCACTCGACACCGAGGTGCCGATCGAACGCATCAGGGTGTTCAGGCCGTTGGCCGCGCCCGTCTCGGAGGCGTCGACCGCCCCGATGATCAGCGCGGGCAGCGAGGAGTACGCGAGCCCGATGCCGGCCCCGAGCAGCACCGCGATCACGATGGTCTGCCAGGCGGCGCTCATCAGGCCGAGCCCGGCCCCGTAACCGATCGCGATGATCAGCATGCCGAGCATCAGCGAGATCTTGGGGCCGTACCGGGCGGAGATCCGCGCGTACAGCGGGGCGACGAGCATCATCGTCAGGCCGAGCGGGGCCACGCACAGGCCGGCGACGACCATGGACTGCCCGAGCCCGTATCCCGTGGACGTCGGCAGCTGGAGCAGCTGAGGAAGGACCAGCGAGACGGCGTAGAAGGCGACCCCGACCATGATCGAGGCGAGGTTGGTGAGCAGCACCTCGCGCCGGGCGGTGGTCCGCAGGTCGACCAGCGGCGCGTCGCTCCGCAACTCGAAGACGCCCCACAGCAGGAGGACCACCAGGGCGGCGGCGAGCAGGCCGAGCGTGGTGCCCGAGGTCCAGCCCCAGTCGCTGCCCTTGGTGATCGGCAGCAGCAGGAGGACCAGGCCGAGCGAAAGGCCGAGCGCCCCGGTGACGTCGAACCGTCCGGGAGCGCGCAGCGAGGTCTCCGGCACCGCGAGCACGGTCAGCCCCATGGCCAGGACGCCGAGACCGGCCGAACCGAAGAAGAGGGTGTGCCAGTCGGCGTGCTGGGCGACCAGCGCGGCGGCGGGCAGCGCGAGTCCGCCGCCCACCCCGATCGAGGAACTCATCAGGGCCATCGCGGAGCCGAGCTTCTCGCGCGGCAGCTCGTCGCGCATGATCCCGATGCCCAGGGGGATGGCACCCATGGCGAAGCCCTGGAGCGCACGGCCCACGATCATGATCACGAGATCGTCGGTGAACGCGCAGATCAGCGAACCGACCACCATCACGGCGAGGCTGGCCAGCAGCATCCTGCGCTTGCCGTTGAGGTCCCCGAGCCGCCCCATGATCGGGGTGGAGACGGCGCCGGCGAGCAGCGTGGCGGTCATCACCCAGGTCGCGTTGGACGGGTCGGTGTCCAGGAGGGCGGGCAGGTCCTTGATGACGGGGACGAGCAGGGTCTGCATCACCGCGACGGTGATGCCCGCGAAGGCGAGCACGGGGACGATCCCGCGGCCCGTCCTCGATGTCCGCGGATCAGGAAGCTCCGCGGCGGGCTGTTCGTGCGTCGTCTGTGGCATACGTGCGGCCTCCGGGCAGCGGAAGGGGAGGGGTGAGGTGGGGCGGGAGCGCGGTCCCTGCGGCGGACAGCGCTGACCGCCAAGTACGTGCAGGGTGAAACCTTCCGGACGGCCGAGGTATTCCGGTGAATAAGGCAAGAACAGGTCAAGGCGGCCTGCCCGGTTTCCCGTCCGCTCGTAAGTCGGTGCTCGTCTGACCTTCCGTCAGATTGGAACGTGTTCTACTCTTGCGCCGTTCCAGTGGCTGCGACCGGCGAGGATCCGCATGGGCATCGGAATCACCGAAGAACACAGGGAGCTCGCACAGGCCGTGCGGGGCTGGCTGGCACGTGCCGTACCGCCCGGGGAGATCCGCAAACTGCTCGACGCGGACGCCCCCGCCGCCCCCGGCGCACGCCCCGCGTACTGGGACGGGCTCGCGGACCAGGGGCTGCTCGGCATCCATCTGCCCGAGGAGTACGGGGGCGGGGGCGGTGATCTCCTCGATCTGGCCGTCGTCCTCGAAGAGGCCGGCCGCGCCGCGCTCCCGGGCCCGTACCTGGCGAGCTCCCTCGCCTCCGCCGTCCTGCACGCCTCGGGCGCCGGTGAGCTGGTGCGCGAGCTGGCGGCCGGTACCCGCGTCGGCGCCGTCGCCCTCGCCCCCGGCAGTCTCACCGCCGTGGAGCACGAGGACGGCCACCTCCTCGACGGCGAACTCCCGCCCGTCCTGTCCGCCGCCGAGGCCGACCTGCTCCTGCTGCCCGCCACCTCCGCCACCGGCCTCCGCTGGTTCGCCGTCGACACCGCCGCACAGGGTCTGACCGTGCGCCCGCACCGCAGCGCCGACCCCACCCGGCCCACCGCCGCGGTCCGCGCCGACGGGGTCCTGGTCCCCGCCGGACGCGCCCTGCGCACCGGCTTCGGACTCGTCCGCGACCTCGCCGCCGTCCTCCTCGCCGCCGAGGCCTGCGGTACCGCGGCCCGTTCGCTGGACACCGCGACCGAACACGCCAAGGTCCGCGAACAGTTCGGCCGCCCCATCGGGCAGTTCCAGGGCGTCAAGCACCTGTGCGCCGACATGCTCGTACGCGTCGAACAGGCCCGCGCGCTGGCCTGGGACGCCGCCCGCGCGGCCGGTGAACCCGAGGGCGTGCGCGGCCTGGCCGCCGCGCTCGCCGCGGCGACCGCTCTGGACGCCGCGTACAGCTGCGCCAAGGACACCATCCAGATCCTCGGCGGAATCGGTTTCACCTGGGAGCACGACGCCCATCTGTATCTGCGCCGCGCACTGGTGGCACGGCAGCTGCTGGGCGCCGGGGACGACCACCGGCAGCGAGCCGTCCGCCTCGCCGGAGGCGGCGCGCGCCGCGAACTCACCCTCGAACTCCCGGCGCAGGCGGCAGGGCACCGCACGGCGGCCCGCGAAGCCCTCGCCGCCGCCCGCGGCCTCGACCCGAGAGCCGCCCGCCGCACCCTCGCCCCGACCGGCTACGCGGCCCCTCATCTGCCCGCCCCCTACGGGCTGGGCGCCGGTCCCGTACAACAGCTCGCCGTGCAACAGGAGTTGCGCGAGCAGGGCGTGAAGCTGAGCGATCTGGGGATCGCCACCTGGGTGGTGCCCTCCCTCATCGCGCACGGAACCGACGAGCAGCAGGACCGCTACCTCCTGCCCACACTGCGCGGCGAACTCCTCTGGTGCCAGCTGTTCTCCGAACCCGGCGCAGGCTCCGACCTCGCCTCGCTGCGCACCCGGGCCGAACGGACCCCCGAGGGCTGGCGGATCAACGGCCAGAAGGTGTGGACGAGCGCCGCCCAGTGGGCCGACCACGGGATCCTGCTCGCCAGGACCGACCCGGACGCCCCCAAGCACCAGGGGCTCGGCTACTTCCTCGTGGACATGAAGAACACGAAGGGCATCGACATCCGCCCGCTCAAGGAGATCACCGGCGACTCCCTCTTCAACGAGGTGTACTTCGACGACGTCCTGCTGCCGGCGGACGCCCTCGTCGGCGAGGCCGGCGGCGGCTGGCGCGTCGCCCGCAACACCCTGGGCAACGAACGCGTCCACATGGCCGACCAGCTGACCTTCGACACCGGTCTGGAAGCTCTGATCGAACGTGCCGGAGGACTCGACGGCGCCTGCCGGGCCCGGATCGGGGCACTCGCCGCCGAGGCGCACGCGCTGGCCTGCATCGGACTGCGGACCACACTGCAGCAGGTCTCCGGACTGGAACCGGGCGCGGGAGCCTCCGTACGCAAGCTCGTCCAGACCGCCCACCAGCAGAAGGTCGCCGAACTCGCCCTCGAACTCCTCGGCCCGGAAGGGGCGGTGTGCGAGGGGGCGGGGGAGCGGGCGGTGCACGGCTTCCTGATGTCCCGCTGCCTCACCATCGCGGGCGGCACCACCCAGGTTCAGCTCAACGTCGTCGCCGAGCGCATCCTCGGCCTGCCCAGGGACTGAGAGGGGGCGGCGTCGCGGGGCTGGGCACGCGCATCTGCGGCGTTGTCGTCAATCACCGTGGCTCCGCCATGCCTCAATCCTCCGCCTTGCAGCTGCACGCACCCAGCCCCGCTCCTTCACCCACCTCCCCAATCGCCGCCCCCTCTGAGAGGACACGATATGAAGGCCTACATAGTCGGCGTCGGGATGACGAAGTTCGAGAAGCCCGAGACCCGCGACTGGCAGTACTGGGACATGGCCAAGGAGGCCGGGACCGCGGCGCTCGCCGATGCCTCGGTCGCGTACGAGGACATCCAGCAGGCCGCGGTCGGCTACTGCTTCCAGGCCTCCACCGCCGGACAGCGCGCCGTCTACGAGCTCGGACTGACCGGTGTGCCCGTCTACAACGTCAACAACAACTGCGCCACCGGTTCCACCGCCCTGATGATGGCCCGCCAGTTCGTCGAGGGCGGCGGCAGCGACTGCGTCCTGGCGCTCGGCTTCGAGAAGATGGCGCGCGGATCGCTCGGCGGCGGCGGATCCGACGGCGGCGCCGGTGACTTCAAGACGTCCCCGGTGGCCCGGCACTACGGGATCATGGCCGCCTCCCACGGCTTCGAGATGACCCCGCCCACCGCGCAGATCTTCGGCAACGCCGCCCGGGAACACATGGAGCGTTACGGCACCACCGAGGCGCAGCTCGCCGCCGTCGCCGCCAAGAACCACCGCCACTCGGCCGGCAACCCGTACGCCCAGTTCCAGGACCCGTACACGGTCGACGAGGTCCTCGCGGCCAAACCCATCCACCGCCCCCTGACCCGGCTCCAGTGCTCACCGACCTCCGACGGGGCGGCAGCGGCCGTCGTCGTCTCCGAGCGCTTCGTCGAGCGACACGGCCTCGGCGACCGGGCCGTCGAGATCGCCGCCCAGGCCATGACGACCGACACCGAGGCCTCCTTCGCCTCAGGGACCTGCATCGACGCGGTCGGACTGCCCATGTCGCGGGAGGCGGCACGGCAGGTGTACGAGACCGCCGGCATCGGCGCCGACGACCTCGACGTCATCGAGCTCCACGACTGCTTCTCCATCAACGAACTCCTCACCTACGAGGCGCTCGGCCTGTGCGGCGAGGGCGAGTCGGGGGCGCTCGTCGAGTCGGGCGCCACCACCCACGGCGGCCGCTGGGTGGTCAACCCGTCGGGCGGGCTGATCTCCAAGGGGCATCCGCTCGGCGCCACCGGAATCGCCCAGGCCGCCGAACTCACCTGGCAGCTCAGGGGCGAGGCGGGGGCCCGCCAGGTGCCGGACGCCCGGACCGGGCTCGCCCACAACATCGGGCTCGGCGGAGCGGCGGTGGTGACACTCCTGCGGCGGTGAGGGCCGGAGCCCCCGGTCCTACGCCGCTGGACCGAGGCAGATACGGCCTGGAAACCGATGTACGGGTCGCGGGGCGGCTGCGAGTATGACGTTCATGGTTGACGTCTCGACTCCCACACGCCGTAGCGGCGGTACCCGGACCCGTACCTGGGCGGTCGTGCTCGCCGCCTGTACCGGCCAGTTCCTCGTCGTGCTCGACGTGTCCGTCGTCAACGTGGCCCTCCCGTCCATGCGCACCGACCTGGGGCTGAGCGCCGCGGGACTGCAGTGGGTGCTCAACGCGTACTCGATCGCGTTCGCCGGATTCATGCTGTTCGGGGGGCGGGCCGCCGACCTCTACGGCCGCAAGCGGATGTTCCTCGTCGGCCTCGGCCTGTTCACCGCCGCCTCCCTCGCCGGAGGGCTCGCCCAGGAGGGCTGGCAACTGCTCGCCGCCCGGGCCGCCCAGGGACTCGGCGCCGCGGTGCTCGCCCCCGCTACCCTCACCCTGCTCACCGCGGCCGTCCCCGAGGGGCCGGCCAGGACCAGGGCCATCGGCACCTGGATGGCCGTCGGTGCGGGCGGCGGTGCGGCCGGCGGACTGATCGGCGGAGTGCTCACCGACGCGCTGTCCTGGCGGTGGGTCCTGCTCATCAACGTACCCATCGGGGTGCTCGTCCTGACCGGCGCCGCACTCCGGCTCGCCGAGGGCCGGGCCGGTGAGCGCAGCCGTATCGACCTCCTGGGCGCGCTGCTCGTCACGGCGGGCCTGGCCTCGGTCGCGTACGGCATCGTGCAGACCGAGGAATCGGGCTGGACCGCCGTCGCGACCCTGCTTCCGCTGCTGGGCGGAGTGGCGCTGCTCGCCCTGTTCGTCCTGGTGGAGGCCCGCACCGCGAAGCCGCTGATGCCGCTGCGGGTGCTGGCGGCGCGGGCGGTGGCTTCGGCGAACGTGGCGATGTTCGTGATCGGCTCGGCCACGTTCTCGATGTGGTACTTCATGACCGTGTACGCGCAGAACGTCCTGGGCTACTCCGCGCTGGAGGCCGGACTCGCCCTGATTCCCACCTCGGTGGCCGTCGTGGTCGGCTCCAAGTGCGCGCCCCGGCTGATGGTCCGCACCGGTGCGAAGAACCTGGCACTGATCGGCACGGCCGTCGCGGCCGCGGGCTTCGGCTGGCAGTCCACGATGACGGCCGACGGCTCATATCTCACGGCGGTCTGCCTGCCCGGCATCCTGATGATGGCAGGCACCGGCCTCGCGGCCACCCCGCTCGCCACCCTCGCCACTTCGGGCGCGGCCCCCGGCGAAGCCGGCCTGGTCTCCGGCCTCGTCAACACCTCCCGCACGATGGGCGGTGCGCTCGGCCTGGCCGTGCTCTCCACCGTCGCCGCGGCCCGCACGGCGGGCTCCACGGATGCGGTGGAGCTCACGGCCGGATACGGGCTGGCCTTCCGGACGGCGGGCGGGGTGCTGCTCGGCGGGGTGCTGCTGATGGTCTTCTGGCTGCCGCGCCACGGGTCGGCGCGGGACTGACGCCGTTACGCGGCGCTCTCAGAGCCACCCCTGCTGCCGGGCCGCCCGGACCGCCTCCATCCGGTTGCGTGTGCCCGTCTTCCCGATCGCCGCGGACAGGTAGTTGCGGACGGTCGACTCCGACAGATGCAGCTTCAGCGCGATGTCGGCGACCGTCGCCCCGTCCACCGAGGCCACCAGCGCATCGCGCTCCCGCGCGGTCAGCGGGCTCGGCCCCGCGCTCAGGGCGGCGGCGGCCAGTGCCGGGTCGATGACGGTCTCGCCGCGCAGCACCCGGCGGACCGCCTCCGCGAGTTCCTCGACCGGCCCGTCCTTGACCAGGAACCCGGCCGCACCGGCTTCCATCGCGCGCCGCAGATATCCGGGCCGGCCGAAGGTGGTGAGGATCAGCACCCGGCAGTCCGGCACCTCCTCACGCAGATCGGCGGCCGCGTCCAGACCGCTGCGGCCCGGGAGTTCGATGTCCAGCAGCGCCACATCGGGCCGGGACATCAGCGCGGCGGCCACGATCTCGTCGCCCGCGCCCACCTGGGCGACCACCTCGATGTCCGGCTCCAGCCCGAGCAGCAGGGCGAGCGCGCCGCGCATCATGCCCTGGTCCTCGGCGAGAAGAACTCTTACGGAACTTGCAGGGCGGTGGTCCTGCGGCATCTCGTCCATGTGCCAAGAGTACGGGCGGAATTGCTGGTGGGAGCAGCGGGAAGCCCCGCCCGGCGCGGCCGGACGGGGCTCCTCCGGGGGCTGGTCCAGCGTGCGCCGATGACGCCGTCCGAGGCCGGCCCCGCCCCGGAGCGCCACGGTGTGACTCGGGCACACACAGAGGGTGGTTCCGGGTGCCGGCGGCCCCGGAGTCCGGGTGGCCATGCCCGCCGCAGGGCGCGTATTGAGCCGCAGATCGAGCATCAGCTGATCCACGCCGCCCTGTAGCGGGGCCGGATGTGCTGCGGGCAGTTCCAGTCCTCGGTAGTCGACGATCCGCGTGCCGGTCCTACCACCAGTAGGACGGGTACGCGGCGGTCCGGCCCGTCCGCCCGGCCACGATGCCGGCGCCGACGATGACGACGGTGGCGAGCAGCAGCAGCGGCAGGAACAGCGCGGCCGACGGTGCGGTCATCACCACGATCACCGCTGTGGCCGCGGCGGGGGAGTGCGCGGTGCGGGTCAGGGCCATGGCGCCGATGGCCAGGCCGCCCGCGACCGCCGAGGCCCAGAGCGAACTGCCGGCGACGGCAAGGGTCAGAAAGCCCACGACCGCTGAGGTCAGCTGACCGCCGATCACATTGCGCGGCTGGGCCAGCGGCAGGGCGGGAGCGGCGAACACGAGCGCTGCGCTGGCCGCCAGTGGCGGGATGAGCACCGTCTGGTCGAGCAGCGTGCCGATGGCCACGAGCAGCACCAGCGCTGCCACCCCGCCGAGAGTGGCGACGGAGACGGACGCGGCCGCCGGGCGGGCGGGAGCCTTGCTCGCCAACGCGGCGGTCCAGCGGCGCTCCGCGGCGAGCTGCGGCAGCGGGGTTTCGGACACGATGTTCCCTTCTGGGGACTACAAGAAAATAATGCCTGCATGTTATTCAATCCATTAGTTTGGTGCATGGCATTCCACAGGACAAGATGGGCCGATGGACGAGGACGTCATGCGGGAGCGTCAGCAGAAGTCGGCGGTCGACGGACTGCCTCTGTCCGGCGAGCCGCTGCCGCTCGACCTGGTGAACACCACGTACGTCAAGGGCGGTGTCCGCGGCCGGCTGATCGACGCCCTGGCCGCACCGCAGGACCTCGACGTCTGGCTGAGGGGGCGGCGCGAACGGTTCTCCGCCCCCCTCGCCGCGGACCTGGCCGGGGCCGCCCCCGCGGATTTGACGTTGCTGGGTGAGTTCCTGGAAGTCCGTCGCGCCCTGCGGGTCCTGGCCGGTGCGCGTACCTCCGGCGGGGCAGCCGGTCCTGCGGATCTGGCCGTGGTGAACGCGTGGGCCCGCCGCGCCGCCGCATGGCAGGAACTCGCCCCGGGGCCGGAATTCCCGGTCGCCTCCCGCAGGTCCGAGAGCGACTCCCGTCGTGCGGCGCTCGCGGAGATCGCCGCGCAGGCCGTGGCGCTGTTCGGTGGAGCGGGTGCGGAGTTGCTGAGGGCGTGCCCCGCGCCCGGGTGTGTTCTCTACTTCGTCAAGAGCCACTCCCGCCGTGAATGGTGTACGACGGGATGCGGGAACCGGGTGCGTGTGGCACGGCACAGCCGTCGTGGCCGCGAAGGCGTGCACTGACCCGGCGCCGTGCGGCGGCCGGTTCCGGGGGGCGGCCGCCCGGTCTCGTGCGTGGGTACGCGGGGGCCCGAGCGCACCGCGGATGCTTCGGCGGGAGCCGGGTCCCGTCCGTGTGCCCGGTGGACGGTCAGGAGGACCCGCGGCGCGCGTAATGGCGCGCGGCCTTCGCGCGGTTCCCGCACCCGGCCATCGAGCACCAGCGGCGGGTGCCGTTCTTGGACACGTCGTAGAAGTGCAGCACGCAGGCGTCGTTCGCGCAGGGGCGGATGCGGTCGGGCCGCTCGGTCACCAGCGTCAGCCAGTTCTCGGCCGCGTACCAGGCGGGTGCCCAAGCGGGGTCCGGCACCTCGACCGCGGACTGCGGTGATCCGCCGGGCCCGAGCAGCCGGCGGATACGGCCGTGGTCCAGGACCTCGTTCAGTTCGGCTGCGGCCTGCTCCGGGACGGGGTGTCCCTGGAGCACGAGGGTGTCGAGCGCGGTACGGGTCCGCAGCAGCGCATCGAGGGTGGCCCGGTCCGCCTTGAGGGGCGTGTGGCCGGTCTGCGTCCGTACGGAGGGGCTCGCCAGCCAGACGGCCAGCCCTTCCGCGGAGTGCAGGAGGTCGTGGTGGCCCTCGGCGTCGATCCACCGGGTGTTGAGCAGATCGAGCGCGAGGGGTTCGCCGGTGAGCGGTCGCGGGTCGGCCCCGGCCCCGGTGGATTGCTGCACGTCTGGCTCCCTCCCCCCGTGGGGAATCGATTCACTCGACCCATACTAACCGGCCAAGTGGAGATCACCGGTTGACGGCACTTTCTCTAACCCTTAAAGTCGAATTGAAAGGTTGCGAGGCCGTCTCGTGATCCCGACCGAAGGCTTGGGCGCCGACCATGGGCAAGGCGAAGAACCTGCAGACCGGCCACATCGGCCTCAACGTCACCGACCTGGACCGCTCGCTCGCCTTCTACCGCGAGGTCTTCGACTTCGCGGTGCTGGCCGAGGGCAAGGAGGACGGCCGGCGATGGGCCTTCCTGGGGCGGGGCCCGCGACTCCTGGTCACGCTCTGGCAGCAGAGCGAGGGCACGTTCGCCACCGCCCTCCCGGGCCTGCACCACCTCTCCTTCCAGGTCGACACCATCGAAGAGGTCAGGGCCACGGAGGAGGTGCTGCGCGCCATCGGTGCCGAGTTCACGTACCAGGGCGTCGTGCCGCACGGCGAGAGCGGCACCTCCGGCGGGATCTTCTTCACCGACCCCGACGGCATTCGCCTGGAGATCTACGCGCCCACCGGGGCCGACCCGTCCGACGCCCCCACCGCCGGTGCACCCACCTGCGGCTTCTTCTAGCCGGACGACGTTCGGGCGTCAGTATTCCTCGCCCGTGTGCACGCCGCCGTCCGCGGCGTACACACCGGCGGGTCACGCCCCAGCCGGAAAGGAATCACTGTGGCCGGCTATCACAGCGGAGAGACCGCCGCGCAGCAGCGGGCCGGTCTCGCGGACCAGGCCGCGTTCTCGCTCGGCGGCATCGGAAACAGCATCCCGGCCGTCGCGGCGGACTTCCTGGCCGCGCAGCCGATGATCGTGATCGGCGGCACCGACGACCGGGGACGCGTGTGGGCCTCGCAGCTCACCGGTGAACCGGGCTTCCTGAAGGTGCCGACACCGCACACCCTCACCGTCGACGCGCTGCCCCTGCCCGGGGACCCGCTCGCCGGGCTCCTCGCGGACGCCGTGCCGGGAAACCCCGCGCACATCGGCATGCTCGGGATCGAACCGGCCACCCGCCGCAGAATGCGGATCAACGGACGGGTGGTCCGGCGGGGCCGGGAGCTGCGCGTGGACCTCGACCAGGTCATCGCCAACTGCCCCAAGTACATCCAGAAACGGCACCCTCACACACTCGAACCGCACGGCCGGGATGCCGGACGCCGCGTCACCACCCCCAGCACCGACACCACCCCCAGCACCGACACCAGCGCCGCCACCGCCACCGCCACCGCCAGCACCGAGCTGAGCCCGGAACAGCAGCGGACGCTGCGGGAGGCGGACACCTTCTTCGTCGCCACCGCATCCGACCGGGGCGACGCGGACGCCTCCCA
Source organism: Streptomyces sp. NPDC002809 (assembly GCF_040295435.1). Lineage (NCBI taxonomy): Bacteria > Bacillati > Actinomycetota > Actinomycetes > Kitasatosporales > Streptomycetaceae > Streptomyces > Streptomyces sp. NPDC002809. The sequence goes on along the minus strand of NZ_JBEOVJ010000026.1, from coordinate 8,229 downwards.
CCGCGGCGGAAATCCGGGCTTCGTCCAGGTCCTCTCGCCGACCCTGCTGCGCTGGCCGGACTACGCAGGCAACGCCATGCTCCTCACCCTCGGCAACCTCGAACTCAACGCGTCGGCCGGTCTCTTCGTGCCCGGCTGGGACACCGGAGGCGCCCTGTACGTCTCCGGCACGGCCCGCACCCTGTGGGACGCCGAGGAGACCAGCCGGATTCCGGGGGCTCAGCGCATCGTCGAATTCGCGGTCGAGAGCGTACGGGAGATCACGGACGCCTCTCCGCTGCGCTGGTCCGGGCCCGGCTACTCCCGTTTCAACCCACCGGTCGTCCGAGCGTGAGCCGCTCGCCCCACCCCTTCGAACACCGCCAGGGAGCAACCATGCAGATCACCGTGGACATGAATCTCTGCGAGAGCCACGGGCAGTGCGTCTTCGCGGCACCCGCGGTCTTCTCCTTCGACGACGAGGACCATCTGGTTCACGAGACAAGCCTCGACGAAGCGTTGCGTGCCGACGTCGAGAAGGCCGCCGCTGCCTGCCCGGTCCGAGCGATCACCGTGACCGCCCTCCCGACGGCCGCCGCGTGAGCCCCCCACACCGCCGCCCCCGCGACGTCCTGATCGTCGGCGGTTCACTGGCCGGCCTGAGAGCCGCCGAGACGTTGCGGGCCGAAGGGTTCACGGGCGCCCTGACCATCGTCGGGGACGAACACCACGCACCGTACGACCGGCCCCCGCTCTCCAAACAGTTCCTGAGCACCGGAGGCGAACCGCCAGACACCCGGCTGCCGGTGCCCGGGGACCTTCACGCCCGTTGGCTGCTGGGACAGGCGGCGGCCGCCTTGGACCCGCGGAGCAGGACCGTGACCCTGGCGGACGGGACGCCGCTGACGTACGACGGGCTCCTGATCGCCACGGGCGCGTCCGCGCGTGGCCTGCCGGGCACGCCGGACGGGGTGTACACCCTGCGGAACCGGAGCGATGCCGAGGCGCTGCGGGAAGCACTCGGGTCCTGCCGTCGGCTGCTCGTCGTCGGCGCCGGGTTCCTCGGCAGCGAGGTCGCTGCGGCGGGGCGCGCCCGCGGTCTCGACGTCACGCTCGTGGAGGCCGGGGCCGTGCCACTGGAGCGCGCCGTCGGGAAGGAGGTGGGAGCGTTCGTCGGTGAACTGCACCGCGAGGCGGGCATCATTCTGCGGACGGGCACCACCGTGACCCGGTTCTCCTCGGATCCGGCGGGCGGACTCACCGGAGCGTTGCTGGCGGACGGCACGGCCGTCGCGGCCGATGTGGCGGTTCTGGCCCTCGGGGCCGTACCGGCCGCCGACTGGCTGACCGGCTCGGGGCTCCGGACCGGCGGCGGTGTGCACTGCGACAGCCGCATGCGGGCCCTGTCCCTCGACGGAGGCGTCGTGCCCGGTGTGGTGGTCGCCGGAGATGTCGCCAAGGCCCCGCAACGGCTGGCCGGCGGTGCCGCCCTGTCGCTCGGCCACTGGTCCGATGCTGCGGGTCAGGCGGCCTCGGCGGCCCGCACCCTGCTCCTCGGGGAGGCCGGTCCGCCCTGGGACGGGATTCCGTCCTTCTGGTCCGACCTGCACGGGGCGCGGATCCGCTCCGTGGGCCTGCCGGGCATCGCCGACACCGTCGCGATCCATGAGATGGACCTGTCCACCAGGCGTCTGGAAGCCGGATACCACCGCTCAGGACGCCTCGTCGGGGCCCTGACTCTCGGCCGGACCGCCCGGCTCGCGGCCTATCGCAACAGGCTGGCCGATACCGCCTCCCGGGCGGAGGGCGCCCCCGGCTGACCCTTCAGCTGCCACCGGCCGCGCCCGCCGCCGCCGTCGCGTCCGCCGGAAGTTCCGCCGTCACCACGAAGCCGCCCCCCGGCCGAGGTCCCGCCTCCAGTGAGCCGCCGGCCACGGCGAGGCGCTCGGTGAGGCCCTTCAGGCCCGTGCCGCCGATGCCCGGGGAGGGGGGCGTCGCCGGGGTCCGGCCGTCGTCGGTGACCGTCAGGCGGACCCGGTCCGGTGTGCCGTCGACCACGAACGTGCAGGTGGTGGCGGTGGAGTGGCGGACCACGTTGGTGACGGCCTCCCGCACCACCCAGCCCAGCAGCGCCTCCGTCTGCGGTGCGAGCGGGGGGCCGGAGCGACGGACGGAGGGTTCGATCCCGGCGGCGGTCAGCGCGGACCTGGCCCCGTCGAGTTCGGTGGCCAGGCTTCCCTCGCGGTAGCCGGTGACCGCCTCGCGGATCTCGGTGAGCGCCTGCCGGCCGACGGATTCGATGTCGGCGACCTGGAGGAGCGCGGCGTCGACGTCGCGCGGCGCGAGCCTGCGCGCGGCCTCGGACTTGACGACGATCACCGAGAGAGTGTGGCCCAATAGGTCGTGCAGGTCGCGGGAGAAACGCAGCCGCTCCTTCTCGACGGCGGTACGGGCCAGTTCCTGCCGGGTGGAGCGCAGTTCCATCACCGTTTCCGACAGGGTGAGGATCGCGGCCGTCACCGCACCCGAGATGAACGTCCCGTAGCCCAGCGTCCAGGGTGTCGGCCCGCCGTCCTCGCGCCACACGGAGATCAGACACGCGGACACGGCGAGGCCGAGCAGCCCGACGGCGAGCAAACGGTGGCGCAGGATCGTTCCGCACGCCAGTGAGAGCAGTGGGAAGAAGAGCAGCCAGCTGCCTCCGTAGCCGATCGCCAGTCCGAAGGTGATGGCGGTCATCGCGCCCAGCAGGACGTACGACACCGGGCTCTCGCGCTTCTCCTTGACGAATCCGCGGAACACCACGGAGATGTAGAGGGAGTTGAAGGCGAGCAGCCCGAGGCCGCCGATCCACGGGTTGGGGGTCTCGCCCTGGAAGAGGTTGGAGAAGGAGCCCAGGCCCATCAGCAGCCAGGGCAGCAGTGCGTACGGTCCCGGCGGGCCGGGGCGGCGCCCTTCCTGCCGCAGCCGGCGCCGTTCCTTCCGTGTCGGTCTTCCGTTCCCCCGCATGTTCACTCCCCTCACACGGTCCTCGCGGACCGACGGTACGAGATCACGGCGTACATGCCGAACAGCAGCAGCCACGCGGAGAGTACGGCGAGGGTGGTGGCGCCGGGCGCGTGGCCCTCGGTGGTGGCCCATCCCAGGTCGGCGAACCGGTTGGCGGGGGTGAACCTGCCGAGGGAGCGCAGCCACCCGGGCAGGAGCTCCAGCGGGAACCACAGCCCGCCGACGACGCCGAAGGCCATCAGGCAGGCGACGTTGACGACTCCGGTGCCCTGTGGCGTGAGCCGGTACCCGTTGCCGATTCCGAGCAGGGTGAAGGGCAGCGCGCCGGCCCACAGCAGCAGCACCAGCACGGCCCACTGCCAGGCCGCCATCCGTACGCCGTTGACCAGACCGCCGGCCAGCAGCACCGTCAGGATCGTCGGCAGCACGGTCACCGAACCGCTGATCGCCCGGCCCACCACCGCGTGCGTGGGGGAGAGCGGGGTGATCCGCAACTGCTGGAGCCAGCCCAGGGACTTGTCGGAGGCGACGCCCGTCCCGATCGACATGGCGGAGCCCAGCGCGCCGTACGCGGCCATGCCGACCATCGAGGCGGTCTTCCAGCCGTCGACTCCGTCACCGCCACCGATGTTCGTGAAGATCAGGTACATCATCACCGGCATCCCGGTGCCGAAGACGAGGAAGGTGCCGTCACGCAGGGTGCGGCGGATCTCGAGCACGATGTACTGGTACATCAGACGGACTCCTTCGCGGGCCGGGAGGCGCCGGCGGCCGGCGCGGTGAGGGAGAGGAAGGCGGCCTCCAGCGTGGCCAGGGACACCTGGAGACCCCGGACCAGGCCGAGCCGGGCGAGCTCCACGACGGTGCCGTCGGAGTCGTCGGTGTGCAGCACCGCCCGGTCGCCGGTCACCTCGACGGTCACGACACCGGGCAGCAGCTCCAGGCCCTCGGTGGACCGGCCCGCCAGATCGAAGGAGACCTGACTGTGGCCGGCCGCCGCCTTGATGGCCTCGCCGCTGCCGTCCGCGACGATCCGGCCGCGGTCGACGACGACGATCCGGTCGGAGTTCTCGTCGGCCTCCTCCAGATAGTGGGTGGAGAAGAGCACGGTGTTGCCGCGCCGGGCATAGGCCCGCATGGACTCCCAGAACGCGTGCCGCCCCTCCACGTCCAGAGCGGCGGTCGGCTCGTCCAGCACGATCAGTTCCGGATTTCCGGCCAGGGCGACGGCGAACCGGACCCGCTGGATCTGGCCGCCGGAGAGCTTGTCGATCCGCCGGTTCGCGTACTCCGCGACACCCGCCAGGTCCAGCGCCTCGGCGACCGGGAGCGGCCTCGGGTAGGTGGAGGCCACGAACGTGATCAGTTCACGGACGGTGACCCGCTGGATGGGGCGCCCGTCCTGGAGCATGGCCCCGACCAGGCCCGCCCGTACGGCCTGTCCGGGGGTGCGGCCCAGCACCCGCACACTCCCGGCGTCCGGTTCGTTCAGCCCGAGCAGGAGGCTGATCGCGGTGGACTTGCCCGCGCCGTTGCGCCCGAGCAGGGCGACGGTCTCGCCCCGCTCGACGGTCAGTCCGATCCCGTCCACGGCCCGCACCCGCTGCCCTGGTCTGCCGAAGGTCTTCACCACCCCGGTGAAGACCACCGTGGCCCCGTTCCCCGTTGTCTGCGTCATGCCTACGACGCTACGGAGCCGGAACCCGCCGTGGCAGAGGGAGATGTACGGACTCGGCGATGACAAATGTCATCGCCCGTCGCGGCGGGCGGCCGGTGGGCGTCGCGGCGGGTGATGCCGAGGGCGACCCGGCGCGCGAAAAGGCTGCGGCGAAGTGGATCTGACGGGACGTCAGCAGTCTTCACAAGTGCTCGGCGCTGCGTTATACATAGGGCCAACCGGCTAGAACGCGTTCTAGAACGGGCGTGGTCTCCGGTCCCCGCACGACCTCGGTGCGGCCGACGGTGCGGACGGCCGCACCGAGGTCTTTCACCGTCGAGGAGCAGCTTCCCCATGCCCATTGATGCCGAAAAGGCTCTCGCTGCCGAACCCCGGACCAGCCGGATCAGCTGGGACCACAAGGACGTCCAGCTCTACCACCTCGGGATCGGCGCAGGCGCCCGCCCCGACCTGGCCGACCCCGCCGTCGACCCCGGCGAGCTGCGCTACACGCTGGAGTCCCGGCTCCAGGTGCTGCCCTCCTTCGCCACGGTCGCCGGCGCGGGCACGGCCATGGCCGGCGGCCTCTCCGTACCCGGTGTCGACATCGACCTCGCCGCCGTCCTGCACGGCGGGCAGAGCGTACGGGTGCACCGGCCGGTCCCGGTCGAGGGCGGCGCCACGGTGACCTCGAAGGTCGCCGCGGTGTACGACAAGGTCAAGGCGGCCGTACTGGTGCTGCGTACCGAGGCCGCCGACGAGGACGGCCCGCTGTGGACCAGCGACTCCCAGATCTTCGTGCGCGGAGAGGGCGGATTCGGCGGCGAGCGCGGCCCGTCCGAGCGGATGGCCTATCCCGCCATCGCCCCCGACCGCGTCGTGGAACGGCCGGTCCGCCCCGACCAGGCGCTGCTCTACCGCCTCTCGGGGGACTGGAACCCGCTCCACGCCGACCCGGACTTCGCCGCGAAGGCGGGCTTCGGCCGGCCGATCCTGCACGGCCTGTGCACCTACGGCATGACGCTCAAGGCCGTCACCGACACGGTGCTCGGCGGCGATGTGACCCGCATCCGCTCCTACCGCACCCGGTTCACCGGGGTCGTCTTCCCCGGCGAGACCCTCCGCATCGAGATGTGGACCGCCGAGAACGAGGTGCGGGTCGAGGTGCGCGCCGTGGAGAGGGACAACGCCGTGGTCCTCGGCGACACCTTCGTCGAACACTCCTGAACCCGAATCCGCATGTGGACCCGAGCCCGAGTCCTGTACCCGAGCCCGAGCCCCAGCCCGAGTCCCGTACCCGAATCCGTACCCGAGCCCGAGTCCCGTACCTGAATCCGTACCCGAGCCCGTACCCGTACCGATCCCAAGAGCACCGCAGGCCCGTGAGGGGAGCCGCACCATGCGCGCAGCCGTACTGCACGAGATAGGCCAGGACAAACTCGAAGTACTCGACGACGTCGAGGCGGTGGGCTTCGGCCCCGGAAAGGTCAGGCTTCGCGTCCGGGCCACCGGGCTGTGCCATTCCGACATCTCCGCGATGAGCGGGGTACTGCCGCAGCCCGCCCCCTTCATCCCCGGCCACGAGGGGGCCGGCGAGGTCATCGACGTCGGCGACGGGGTGACCGGGCTGAGCGCGGGGGACCGGGTGCTGGTCTGCTGGCTGCCGGCCTGTGGCGCCTGTCAGGCCTGCAAGCGCGGCCAGACCCACCTCTGCCTGGCCGGCTTCATGAACGCGGGCACGCCCAACTTCAAGCGCCCTGGCGGCGATGTGTTCGGGTTCGCCGGGACCGGCACCTTCACGGAGGAGGTCGTCGTCGGCGCGGGCTGCGCGGTGCCGATCCCCGACGACGTGCCGTTCGAGATCGCCGCGCTGATCGGCTGTGGGGTCACCACCGGCCTCGGCGCCGCCATCAACACCGCGCAGGTGGAGGCCGGTTCGTCGGTGGCTGTGATCGGCTGCGGCGGGGTGGGCATCTCCACCATCCAGGGCGCCCGGGTGCAGGGCGCCGCCCAGATCGTCGCCGTGGACCCCGTGGCCTCCCGGCGCGAGGCGGCGCTGCGGTTCGGCGCGACCGAGGCGGTCTCGCCCGAGGAGTTCGCCGACGCCAAGCAGCGGATCACCGCGGGCGAGGGCTTCGACTACGTCTTCGAGGTCGTCGGCAAGTCCGCCACGGCCCGCACCGCGTACGAGCAGACCCGGCGCGGCGGCACCCTCTGCATCGTCGGTGCCGGCGCCATGGACGACAACTTCCAGGTCAACATGTTCGAGCTGTTCTTCGACGAGAAGCGGATCCTGCCCTCCATGTACGGCGGCGGGGACGTGCTCCGGTCGTACGAGCGGGCCATCGCGCTCTGGCGGGCCGGCCGCATCGACCTCGAATCGATGATCACCCACCGGGTGCGGCTCGACGGCATCAACGACGCCCTCGACCAGATGCGGACCGGCGAGTCGCTGCGCACCTGCATCGAACTCTGACGACCACCCCGCCCGCCCCCTCCCGAGAGGACCCCGAGAACCGATGTCACTTCCCCTGGACGGACTGTCCGCGATCGTCACCGGTGCAGGCCGCGGCCTCGGACGGGCCGAAGCGCTGGAACTGGCGCGGCTCGGCGCGGCCGTCGTCGTCAACGACTACGGGCAGCCGGGCCGCGACGGCTCGGGCGAGGCGTCGGCCGCCCCCGCCGAGGAGGTCGCCGAGGAGATCCGGGCCGCCGGCGGCCGAGCGGTCGCCCACCTCGGCGACGTCTCCGACCACGAGCAGGCCCGCGCGCTGGTCGAGCTGGCCGTCAGCACCTACGGCAAGCTCGACATCCTGGTCAACAACGCGGGCATCCTGCGCGACCGGATGATCTTCTCGATGACCGAGGACGAGTGGGACTCGGTCCTGCGGGTGCACCTCAAGGGCCACTTCAACACCACGCACTTCGCAGCCGTCCACTGGCGGTCGAGGTCCAAGGAGTCCGGCGGCCCGGTCTACGGCCGGATCGTCAACACCTCGTCGGAGGCGTTCCTGGCCGGTTCGGCGGGCCAGCCCAACTACGCGGCGGCCAAGGGCGGCATCGTCGGACTGACCACCTCCACCGCGCTGGCCCTGGCCAAGTACGGCGTCACCGCCAACGCCATCTGCCCGCGCGCCCGGACCCGGATGACCGAGGACGTCTTCGCGGGCTTCCAGGAGCCGCAGGACGGGCGGCTCGACGCGCTCGCGCCCGAGCACGTCTCCCCGCTCGTCGGCTATCTGGCATCCCCGGCGGCCGCCAAGGTCAACGGCCAACTGCTCGTGGTGCACGGCGGGATGGTCGCGATCGTCGAACGACCGCGAGTGGCGGCCAAGTTCGACTCGTCGAAGGAGACGTTCTCCTTCGACGAGCTGGACGAGCTGATCTCCCCGTACTACGCGGACCGGCCGCCGAACGAGACGTTCGCGGCGGCGGAGGTCCTCGGGCTCAAGCGCGGCTGAGCCCGTCCCGGACGGAGACGGAGGAGGGGCCCCCCCGCCCCCCCCCGGGGGGGGGGCCGCCCCGGCCCCGCCCCCCGGGGCGGCGCCGGCCCCCGCTCCGCACGGTGGCGAAGCGGGCACAGA
>NZ_JBEOVJ010000025.1:0-95864 GCF_040295435.1 Streptomyces sp. NPDC002809 | reverse complement strand
TGTGGGCGCGGTCCATAGGCAGGGCCGGCCCGGGCGCTCAGCCGGCCGGTTCCTCCGCGCCGGGACGATGCCGCGCCGCTTTCGCGCTCAGGTACGGCCGTCGGCTGCGCGCCGGTGCAGCGCCAGGGCGGTGGCTGCCGCCAGTACGGCAGTGGCGGCAGCCACCCACCAGCCGCGGCGGAACGCCTCCAGCGCGAGTGCCGGGGAGCTCGGGGCGCCCAGCAGGGTGACCATCAGGGCGACACCCAGGACGGAACCGGTCTGGCGGGCCATCGTGGTGACCGCCGAGCCGGTGGCGAACCGCGTCGGCGGGAGAGCCGCCGCGGCCGCACCGACGAGGGTGGGCAGCGCCAGGCCGACACCGACGCCGGTGATCATCATTCCGGGCAGGAGGCCCGCCGCGTAGCTGGGAGCCGGATCGAGCGCGACGGCCCACCAGGCCAGGCCCGCCGCGAACAGCAGGCAGCCCAGGGCGGCGGTGCGGCCCGCGCCCAGACGGCGGACGACCGGGCCGGAGGACACCGCCAGCAGCGGGACGACCAACGGCCCCGGGGCGATGGCCAGTCCGGTCCGGATCGCCGAATACCCCCACACCTGCTGGCACCAGAGCACCGAGGTCAGCAGCATCGCCGCGAACGCCGCGGTGAAGAGCAGCGCGGCAAGCGTCGCGGCGACGAAGGACGGCGAGCGCAGCAGGGGCAGTTCGACGACCGGTGCGGGATGCCGGGCCGACCTGAGCCAGAAGGCGCCGGTGAGCAGCACCGCCGCAGCCAGCGAACCGAGTACGCGCGCCGAGCCCCAGCCCCAGGCGTCGGCCTTGACCAGGCCGAGCGCCAGGGCCCCGATGGCAAGGGTGAGCAGGGCGGCTCCGGCCAGATCGGGGAAGGGGCCTTCGCGGTGCGGGCGGACGTCGGGCAGCAGCCGCACACCGGCGATCAAGCCGATCACACCGACCGGCACGTTGACGAGGAACACCCAGCGCCAGTCCGCCTCCACGAGCGCTCCGCCGACCACGGGCCCGAGTCCGGCGGCTATCCCGCCGATCGCGGCCCAGCTGCGGATGGCCCGGGGGCGGCGCTCGGGCGGAGTGTTGACGAGCAGCAGGGCGAGCGAGGTCGGCATGAGCGCGGCGGCCCCGACGGCCTGGAGGACGCGGGCGGCGACCAGCCAGCCGACGCCGGGAGCGAGCGCGCAGAGCGCGGAGGCGACGGTGAAGAGCCCGAGGCCGAACAGGAAACCCCGCCGGTGGCCGTAGCGGTCGGCGAGCCGGCCCGCGACGACGAGCAGGGCGGCGAAGACGATCGCGTACGCGTTGAGGACCCAGGAGAGCGAGGCGAGCGAGCTGCCGTCGAAGGCGTCGCCGAGTGCGGGGACCGCGACGTTGACGATGAACAGATCGAGATTCACGACGAAGACGCCGGCCGAGATGATCCAGACGGTGGCGCGCGAGGTGGCGGGAGCGCCGGGTACCGCGGCCGCTCCCAGGGCTCCGGGCATGAGTGAGTTTGATTTTCCAACTGTCATGGCGGCAAGGTAGCGCCAGTGAGTTTGAGATGGCAACCTTGTAGGGATGAGTGCCGCACGTGATTCCGACGCCCCCGCAGACCCGACCGCCGTCCTGACCGCCCCGCTGCCGGGCCGGCCCTGTTCCGCAGCGGCTGCCCTGCATGTCGTGGGCGAGAAGTGGGCGCTGCTGGCGGTGCGGGAGATCTTCTTCGGCAACCACCGGTTCGAGGCGATCGCGCGCAACACGGGTGCGCCGCGCGACCGGCTGGCCGCGCGGCTGCGCTCACTGGAACAGGCGGGCGTGGTCGAGCGCCGGCCGTACAACGAACGGCCGCCGCGCTACGAGTACCACCTCACCGAGTCGGGGCGCGATCTCGCTCCGGTGATCCGGGCACTGCTGGACTGGGGTGACCGGTGGGTGCTGGAGGAGCGGCCGGTGGTGATGGTGCATGAAGCTGCCGCCGGCGACGGCCGTACGGGCGCGGGCCACGGGGAACCCCACGCGCACGAGCTCGACGCGGCGTGGGTGTGCCGGACCTGCGGCGAGGAGATCGCGATGAACACGCTCAGCGTGGACGTCCGCGCCCCGGGGTGGGACCGGTCGGGACCGGTGCCACCCGCCTGAGCATCGGGCCAGGACGCGACCGCCTCTCGGGCCCGCTCGGCCCAGCACCCCTCCCCGCTCAATGCCTCCCGGCCCAGCACCCCTCGGCCCGGCACCTCTCCCGCCCCGGCACCTCTACCGGCCCCTGCCTGCTCGGTACCTCCCGGCCCAGCGCCCCTCCCGCCCCGTCGCCTCTACCGGCCCCGCTCGGCTCAGTACCGCTCGACGAGGTGCTCCCGGCCTGCCGGGGGCTCGTACGGTTCGGGCCGGAAGTCGGTGATCTCGCTGATCCGCCCCTGCTCGTCGAACGTGAAGAAGTGGACGGCGTGCGACTCCTGCCCGCCGTCCGTGAACAGCGTCCGGACGGCGACCTGCCGCCCGCCCTGATCGGTCACGATCCGCTCGACGCGCACTCGCCGGTCCCCCGGGTACTCGCGGTTGAACGCCACGTACCGCTCCTTGCCACGAATGCGCTCGCGCGTCTGCGGAAGGTCGTACAGCACCTCGTCGGCGAGCGTCGCCGCGAAGGTGTCCCATTCACGGAGGTCGGCCGCGGTCCAGTAACGCTCGACAGCAGCACGCAGATCGGCAGTCGAATCAGCAGTCGTGCTCATGGTGCGAGTCTGGACCCCACCACTGACAATCGGCCCCGACCTGGGCGAACGCCCCCGCCCGGCCGCCCCGTTGCGCTAACGGCCGCTGCCCGGACCGTCCGGCCGGGTCGCCTTGATCGAGTACATCAGCGGAATCCGCGGCCGCTCCGCCGGGAAGCGGTAGAAGCCGTCCGCCTCACGCTCCAGCACCGGGAAGCGGGCGAAGAGCGAGGCGTCGTGCTCGTGCAGGAACTCGATCCGCAGGCCCGCAGCGGCCAGAGCGGAGACCACACTCCCCACCGGGTGCTGCCATTCGACGCTGCGGTTGTGGACAGTCGGCGCGTCGAAGTCCGCGTACGTGCCCGGCGTCTCGTCCACCCACGCGTCGCGGCTGAAGTAGTCGTGGACGACCCTCGAACCGGTCGCGTCGTCGAGGCAGTCGGTGAGCGGGTGGAACTCCGCCAGGTAGAGGAACCCGCCGGGTGCGACGAGCGACGCCGCCGTCTCGGCCCAGCGGTCGATGTCGGGCAGCCAGTTCAGCGCACCGATGCCCGTGTAGACGATGTCGTACGAGGAGTCCGGCACGGCCTCGGCCGCGTCGTGGACGTCCGCGGCGACGAACGCCGCCCGGTCCGGACCCAGGCCCAGCTCCCGGGCGAGCCCGCGGGCGGTCTCGACGGCCGCTTCGGAGAAGTCGAGGCCGACGACCTGCGCGGCACCGTGCCGGGCCCAGGAAAGGGTGTCGACCCCGATGTGGCACTGCAGGTGCAGCAGCGTCCGGCCGGTCACGTCCCCGACCTCCGCCAGCTCGAAGTCCCGCAGGGCGTCCTTGCCCGCGCGGAAGGAGTCGAGGTCGTAGAAGTCGCTCTCGGCGTGGATGGGCACACGCTCATCCCACATCGCGCGGTTGGCCTCGCGCCAGTCGGCAGGTATCGGAAGAGGCATGCCGGCGAGGTTATCCACAGGCTGCGGACGACGCGAACGGTTTGTCGGCCGTCCGGCGCAGAATGGGGGCATGACTGAGACCACTGGTTCGACGAACGATTCCGTCCCGGCGTGGGAACAGCGCTTCCGGGCTCCCCGGGTGTCGCTGCCCGACTGGGCGGAGGACGCTCCGGACCGCGCCCTGTTCGTTTCCAATGCGACGGGGACGTACGAGCTCTACGCATGGGACCGGTCGACGGGCGGGCAGCGCCAGGTGACGGACCGGCCGAACGGGACGACGGACGGCGTGCTGACACCGGACGGCGAGGCCGTGTGGTGGTTCAGCGACACCGACGGGGACGAGTTCGGAGTGTGGATGCGCCAGCCGTTCCGTGCCGGCGGTGAGGGCGCGGAGGACAAGCCGGCCGCCCCCGGTCTTGAGCCGTCCTACCCGGCCGGGCTCGCGATCGGCCGCGACGGGACCGCGGTGATCGGCCGTTCGACGGACGAGGACGGCACGACGGTCCACGTCGTACGGTCCGGGGCGGCGCCCGTGGAGATCTACCGCCACCGTGAATCGGCGGGGGTCGGCGACCTGTCGCACGACGGCTCGCTGATCGCGCTGGAGCACACCGAGCACGGCGACGCGATGCACTCCGCGCTGCGCGTGGTGCGCCCGGACGGCAGCACGGTCGCGGAGCTGGACGACACCGAGGGGGGCACGAAGGAGCTCGGCCTCGCGGTCCTCGGTTTCGCGCCGGTCGCCGGGGACGCCCGGCTGTTGGTCGGGCACCAGCGCCGCGGCCGCTGGGAGCCGATGATCTGGGACCCGGTGGCGGGCACGGAGACGGACCTCGCCATCGATCTGCCCGGCGACGTGGGTGCCGAGTGGTATCCGGACGGCTCCGCGCTGCTGGTCGAGCACGGCTTCGAGGCCCGCAGCGAGCTCTGGCGGTACGAGCCGGCCGCGGCCGGCGGGGCCCTGGTGCGGGTGGAGACACCCGCCGGTTCGGTCTCGGGTGCCACGGCCCGGCCGGACGGCACGGTGGAGTACCTGTGGTCGTCGGCGGCCGAGCCGCCCGTCGTCCGCTCCACTACCGGTGCGGTGGTGCTCGATCCGCCCGGCGCGAAGGCCCCGGTGTCCGTCCCGGTCGAGGACGTGTGGGTGGACGGTCCCGGGGGCCGCATCCATGCGCTCGTCCAGCGGCCGGCCGGCGAGGCCCAGGGACCGTTCCCGACCGTGTTCGAGATCCACGGCGGCCCGACCTGGCACGACAGCGACGCCTTCGCGGCCGGTCCCGCGGCCTGGGTCGACCACGGATATGCGGTCGTCCGGGTCAACTACCGTGGCTCGACGGGCTACGGGCGGTCGTGGACGGACGCGCTCAAGCACCGGGTCGGCCTGATCGAGCTGGAGGACATCGCGGCGGTGCGGGAGTGGGCGGTGAAGTCCGGCCTCGCGGACCCGGCGAAGCTGGTCCTGGCCGGCGGCTCCTGGGGCGGCTATCTGACCCTGCTCGGCCTCGGCACGCAGCCCGACGACTGGGCCGTGGGCCTGGCCGCGGTCCCGGTCGCGGACTACGTCACGGCATACCACGACGAGATGGAGGCCCTGAAGGCGATGGACCGCACCCTGCTGGGCGGGACCCCGGAGGAGGTGCCCGAGCGGTTCGAGGCCTCGTCACCCCTCACCTACGTCGACACCGTGCGGGCACCCGTCTACATCTCGGCGGGCGTCAACGACCCGCGCTGCCCGATCCGCCAGGTGGAGAACTACGTCGACCGGCTGAAGGCCCGCGACGCCGTGCACGAGGTCTACCGGTACGACGCGGGACACGGCTCGCTCGTCGTCGAGGAGCGCATCAAGCAGGTGCGGCTGGAAATCGACTTCGCCCGCCGCCACCTGGGAGACGCGGAGGACGGCGCGTAGAGGCGGGCCGCGGCCGCTCCGGACCGCTGCGCGCGCTGCGCCGGCGGGCCGGAGCGCCTGCCGGCACTGCGGCAAGCTCCGTGGCACCGCGCAGAGCTGCGTGGCACCGCACGGCACTGCACAGAGCTGCGTAGAGCTCCGTGGCACTGCACAGAGCTGCGTAGAGCTCCGTGGCACTGCGCAGAGCTGCGCAGGTCTGCTCAGGGCTGCGTGAATCTGCGTAAGGGCCGGATAAAAGGTGGCTTCTCGGGTGCCCCCGCTCCGGCGGGCGGGAGCGGGGACCGTACCGTGGAGGGGTGTACCGGTTCCTGCTGACCCCGCGATGGTGGGGGATCAACCTCTTCGTCGTGCTGGCCATCCCGTTCTGCGTGTTCATGGGCACCTGGCAGCTCGGCCGCTTCGAAGACCGCGTGCAGACGCACGAGGCCGCCGAGAAGCAGCCGGCTCCGGGCACGATGGCCGCCGAACCGCTGGACGAGCTGCTGCCCGTCGACACGGTGACCTCCGGCCGTCCCGCCACCGCGAGCGGCCGGTACGCCGATCAGTTCCTGGTGCCCGGACGGAAGTTGGACGACCGCAGCGGCTTCTACGTCCTGGACATGCTGCGCACCGACAGTGGCAAGGCCCTGCCGGTGGTTCGCGGCTGGCTGCCCGGGAAGGCCGGACACACCCCGGTGCCGGACGCGCCGACCGGCCGGGTCACCGTGACCGGCGACCTCCAGGCCTCGGAGAACGCGGGCACCGACGGGGTCGACGCGAAGGGCGGCCTCCCTGACGGCCAGGTCGGCATGATCAGCGCCGCGTCCCTGGTCAACCTCGTGTCGTACGACGTCTACGACGCCTGGGTGACGCTCCAGGAGACCGACGCCCGCACCGGTGCCTCCGGGACCGGTGCCTCCGGGACCGGTGCCTCCGGGACCACCGACGCCGCCCTCACCGACACCCCGGGCAAGGGCGGCGATGCGCTGCGTCCCGTACCGGCTGCCGCGCCGCAGGGCAGCGGGCTCGACCTGAAGGCGTTCCAGAACCTCGGCTACACGGGTGAGTGGTTCGTCTTCGCGGCGTTCGTGATCTTCATGTGGTTCCGCCTGCTGCGGCGCGAGGCCGAAGCGGCCCGGGATCTGAAGCTCGGCCTGATCGCCGACGAGGACACCGCCGCGAGCTGACCGTCCGCGGTCCCAGAGGTACAGGGCGGCCGGAACGGGCCCGTCGGCGTTCCCCGCACCGGGCCCTGTCCCGCCTCACCGCCCGCCCTCACGACGTGGCTTCGAGCACGCCCGTCCGGTAGATCGTGCCCGCGCAGGCGTTGGCGATCGTCGTCTCGGCGACCGGCGCTCCCGGTTCAGGCGTGTGCTGCACGGACACGGTGCCCTGTGCCGTGCCGTCGCCCTCCTCGCTGCCGAACTGCGTCTCCGTACCCGCTGCGCTGTCCGTGGCCCCACTGCCCGTGGTGGACCCGGCCGCGACCCCCGTACTACCGGCCGCGCCGTCCGTGGGACTCGGGGAGGGCGAACTACCGGTGGTCGGACAGGTCTCCTGGGGCACCCAGGCGAACATCACCTCGTAGGCCATGTCCGGCTTCAGGAGCACCGTCGCCTCCTCCTGCGCAGGATCGGGCAGTCCGGACGCCGGGTCCCCCTGGGTGTGCCGGACGACCATGATCTTGGCCGGGTCGGCCGCCCCCGTCGCCGCGAAGCCCATCGTGCCGCTGCTGCTCACCGAGCAGTTCTTGCCGGACACGTTGACGATGCGGAAGCTTCCGTACACCGTGCCGTCGGCACCGGCCGTGCCGGTGCTCGCCGAGGCGACTCCGAGCTGCTCGGGAGCGCAGGCCGGCATGTCCGCCTGCGCACTGGCGGCCGGGCCGTCCGAGGGTCCGCCGGCCACCTTCTCGTCCGTGCCCTGGCCGCTGCTGTCGGACGGGGAGGCCGTGCTGTCCGGGAGGCCCTGGGCACCGCTGTGCTGGCCCTCGCCGCCGGTGCCGCCCCCGTTGACGGATTCCGCGCCGGGTTCCTCGCCGTTGCCGCCCTGCGCCTGCTCGCCGTGACCGGCGATGGCGGGGCTGGCGGTGCTCGAACCCTCGGAGTTG
The DNA here is from genome assembly GCF_040295435.1 of Streptomyces sp. NPDC002809. Classification (NCBI taxonomy): domain Bacteria; kingdom Bacillati; phylum Actinomycetota; class Actinomycetes; order Kitasatosporales; family Streptomycetaceae; genus Streptomyces; species Streptomyces sp. NPDC002809. The sequence goes on along the minus strand of NZ_JBEOVJ010000025.1, from coordinate 88,218 downwards.
GCGACATGGACGAATGCGGGGACCGCGGTGCCGATGAGCAGTGCGGCCGCGGCCACCCCGACAAGGGCCTGCCGACGACGCGCACGCCGGGCGGGCACCGCGCGGAACAGATGGTCGAGGGTTCCGTCGCTCGGTTCGAGACTCTGCACGGCACCGTGCATCATCCGGCGCAGCGCGGCCTCGTCGAGGGAATCACCGTCGAAGGGGCCGGAACCCTGGCCGAAGAGACCGGACGGGCCTCCGAGTCCCCGGGTGTCCGCGTCCACGGCGGACCGGCCGGACCCACCGGAAGAGGCGGCGCCGAAGGGAGCGGGGTGCGCGCCCTCCCCCGCGTCGCGGTCCGTGTGCGAGGTGTTCTCCGGCCCGTGGTTCACAATTCCGTTTCCAGTCCGGTCATTCCGATGTCCGCGAGCAGGCCCGCGCCGGACTCCGTTCCCGTCCTCGCGCCCGTGATCGTCGTCGTGGCGCCGGTTCATGCCTGCGCCTCCATCACCACGCGCAGCGCCGCGATACCGCGGGAGCCGTACGCCTTCACCGAACCCAGAGATATCCCCAGCGTCTCGGCGACCTGCGCCTCGGTCATGTCTGAGAAGTAGCGCAGGACCAGCACCTCCCGCTGGCGCCGTTGCAGCCCCCGCATCGCCTTGATCAGCGCGTCCCGCTCCAGTTGGTCGTACGCCCCCTCCTCCGCGCTCGCCATGTCCGGCATGGGCTTGGAGAGCAGCTTCAGGCCGAGGATGCGTCGGCGCAGCGCGGAGCGGGAGAGGTTCACGACGGTCTGGCGCAGGTACGCGAGCGTCTTCTCCGGCTCGCGTACCCGGTTGCGCGCCGAATGAACGCGGATGAACGCCTCCTGCACGACGTCCTCACAGGAGGCCGTGTCGTCCAGCAGCAGGGCGGCGAGGCCGAGCAGCGAACGGTAGTGGGCGCGGTAGGTCTCGGTGAGATGGTCGACGGTGGTTCCGGCTGCCACGCTCTCCTCAGCGCCCTCGCGCTGCGACGGCAGCCCCGCAGGCCGCGCTGCGGGCATGGGCGCGATCACCGGCATACCACCGGACGCGCGGGGCCGTCTGAGCGGTCGCACCGAAGCGCCGCGCAGGGGGCCCACCACTGTGATATCGAGAACCTCTGCCACGCCAGTTGGACACGTTTCCCCCCGTCAGGGTTGTACGCATACGGCACCGCGTTTGACTCCATGCGATATGCCTTCATACGACCCGTTCTTCCCCGAATGCCCCGAATGTGCGCCCCGCCGCGCAGGAAGTGACCACTGAGACGCCTGCCACCCGGCCGGCGGTTGCGACGGGCCGAAAGGTCATCGTCGGCCACCGCGATACCCCAGCTCAAGAGGTTCAGACCAGCAACTTGCTCACAGGGCGTTCACAGAGCGTACAAAACAGGTTCGATCAGGACCGGGGAAATTCGGCAGCCACCGCTTCGGCGATCTGCGCGACGTTCAGCGCCGCCCCCTTGCGGAGGTTGTCGCCGCAGAGGAAGAGCTCGAGCGCCCTGGGGTCGTCCAGCGAACGGCGGACCCGGCCGACCCATGTCGGGTCGGTGCCCACCACATCGGACGGGGTGGGGAAATCTCCGGCTCCCGGGTTGTCGTACAGCACGACACCCGGCGCGGTTGCCAGGATCTCGTGGGCCCGGTCGACCGCGACCTCGTTCTCGAAGCGGGCGTGCACGGACATCGAATGCGTGGCGATCACGGGTACGTACACACAGGTCGCCGAGACCTTCAGTGCGGGCAGATCAAGGATCTTGCGGCACTCGTCGCGGATCGCCAGCTCATCGGACGACCAGCCGTCGCCCGCGTCCGTGCCGGCCCACGGCACGACGTTGAGGGCTACGGGTGCGGCGAACGGGCCGTCGTCCGTGTCGCCCACCAGGCGGCGTACGTCGCCCGGCTTCGTGCCGAGTTCGGTGCCGGCCACCATCGACAGCTGTTCGCGCAGTACGGCGACGCCTTCGCGTCCGGCCCCGCTCACCGCCTGGTACGAGGAGACGACGAGCTCCCGCAGCCCGAACTCGGCGTGCAGGGCGCCGACCGCGACGATCAGCGACAGCGTCGTGCAGTTCGGGCTGGCGACGATGCCGCGCGGCCTGATCCGTACGGCATGGGGATTGATCTCGGGGACGACGAGCGGTACGTCCCCGTCCTTCCGGAAGGCGGCGGAGTCGTCGATGACGACGGCGCCCTTCGATGCGGCGAGCGGCGCCCAGCGCGCGGAGACCTCGTCGGGCACCAGGAAGAGCGCCACGTCGACGTCGTCGAAGACGTCCTCGGTGAGTCCGAGGACCTCGACCTCCTCACCGCGCACGACCAGCTTGCGGCCGACGAGACGCGGTGAGGCGATCAGTTTCACCTCGCCCCAGACATCCGCGTGTTCCGTGAGGATCTGGAGCATGACGCCGCCGATCGCCCCGGTCGCGCCGACGACCGCGAGAGAAGGGCGGCGTGCGGTCATCGGCCGGTGCCCCCGTACACGACTGCCTCGTCGGAGTCGCTGTCGAGACCGAAGGCGGTGTGCACGGCGCGCACCGCCTCGTTGACGTCGTCGGCACGGGTGACCACCGAGATGCGGATCTCGGATGTCGAGATCAACTCGATGTTCACACCGACGTCGGACAGCGCCTCGAAGAAGCCCGCGGTGACGCCCGGGTTGGTCTTCATGCCCGCGCCGACCAGGGAGATCTTCGCGATCTGGTCGTCGTAACGCAGCGACTCGAAGCCGATGCCGGCCCGGCTGCGCTCCAGGGCGTCGATGGCCTTGCGGCCCTCCGCCTTGGGGAGCGTGAAGGTGATGTCCGTCAGACCCGTCGATGCGGCGGAGACGTTCTGGACCACCATGTCCATGTTGATCTCGGCGTCCGCGATGGCACGGAAGATCGCGGCTGCCTCGCCCGGCTTGTCGGGCACGCCGACGACCGTGACCTTGGCCTCGGAGACGTCGTGGGCGACTCCGGAGATGATGGCGTGCTCCACCTGCTGGTCCCCTTGCGGCTCGTTGCTGACCCAGGTCCCGCGCAGCCCCGAGAAGGACGAGCGGACGTGGATCGGAATGTTGTAGCGGCGTGCGTACTCCACACAGCGGTGCAGCAGCACCTTGGAACCGGACGCGGCCAGCTCCAGCATGTCCTCGAAGGAGATCCAGTCGATCTTCCGGGCCTTCTTCACGACCCGCGGGTCGGCGGTGAAGACACCGTCCACATCGGTGTAGATCTCACAGACCTCGGCGTCCAGTGCCGCCGCGAGTGCCACCGCGGTGGTGTCGGACCCGCCGCGGCCGAGGGTCGTGATGTTCTTGCCCTCCTGGCTGACACCCTGGAACCCGGCGACGATGGCGATGTTGCCCTCGTCGATCGAGGTCCGGATGCGGCCCGGCGTGACATCGATGATGCGCGCTTTGTTGTGGACCGAGTCGGTGATGACACCGGCCTGGCTGCCCGTGAACGACTGGGCCTCGTGGCCCAGGTTTTTGATCGCCATCGCCAAAAGGGCCATGGAGATCCGCTCTCCGGCGGTCAGCAGCATGTCGAACTCACGCCCGGCCGGCATCGGAGATACCTGCTCGGCGAGATCGATCAACTCGTCCGTCGTGTCGCCCATCGCTGACACCACGACAACCACCTGGTTGCCGTTCTTCTTGGCGTCGACGACTCGCTTGGCAACCCGCTTGATGCCTTCGGCATCGGCTACGGAGGAGCCTCCGTACTTCTGCACGACAAGGCCCACGTGCGCTCCTCGCTCAATCCATTACGACTGTCGGCTCAGTTTAACGAGCAGTCCGGAAACGCCCCGCCGATATCACATGCTGAGATGTCCCGCTCACCAAGTGATCATCGGCGTGTCGCACCGAACTGCTCGTACGAGGCTGCTGCCCGCCGATCGCCCGCCCACTCCCCTGTGTGTCCCAGCCCACACACCGAGTCGCGGAAGGCCCGGGCGACCCGCGTCGCCGGGCACGGACCCGGGGCACGGCCTCACCGGCCGTGCCCCGCGACGCGTACGCGGGATCCCCCTCAGCGGGGAGCCGCGCCCCGGTGCGCCGCAGTCCGTCCGCGGCGCCGGAGCGTGAGCCCCGCACCGACGGCCACCAGCAGCGCGGCGACGAGCCCTGGCCACCAGCCGATGACGCCACCGGTCTCGGCCAGATTCCCGTCACCGTCACCGTGGCCGCCGTCACCGTGGCCACCGCCGCCGTGGCCGCCGCCGGGCGGAGGGGTCGGCTTCGTGGGCGTCGGTGTCGGCGTGGGCCTGGGCTCCTTCTCCGTGTTGGTGAGGGTGCAGGTCACCGCTGCTCCGGTCGCGACGTCCACCGTCCCGCCCGTCACCGGGAGCACGTCACGCGAGGCCTCGCACGCCCAGTCCCCGGCTTCGTACCCCTGCGGGCCGTCCGACTCCGACAGCGTGTACGTGCCGGGCTCCACCTCGGCCCCGGTCACCTCGTCGGCCCCGGAGGGCCCGGAGACGGTGCTCGGTCCGGTGGCGCCGAGCGTCCAGTCCGCGGGGGAGGCGGTGCCGCCGTGGCCGTTGACCACGTGCTTCACCAGGGTCAGCCCGGCCTTGCAGTTGACCCGGTTCTCCACCGTGAACGTGTTGTGCCCGGCGGCCAGTTCCGCGTCGTACGGCAGCGCCTCGTCGATGTCCGCGCCGTTGGCCGAGACGAGCCGGCTGCCGTCGAGCGTGCAGGACGCGGGCACCGTCGGGGTCTCGGCGATCGTCGTGGTGTCACCGGCGTCGTAGCCCTCGCGGGTGACATCCCAGTCCTGGGCGGAGGATTCCGCTCCGGCGGGTCCCGTCGGACCGGAGGCTTCCACTCCGGCGGGTCCCGTCAGCGCCAGGTCCGCGTCGAGGCCGTCCGGGCGGTCGGCGTGGTCGTACGTCGTGCCGTCCACCGTCCACCTCTTGTGGACGGTGACGTCCGCCCCGGCGGTCGCGCGGTTGTAGACGACGCAGCTGACCGCCCCGAGGCGCGGCACCTCCACGGTGAAGCCGGGGGCACCGCCCGTACCGGTGTTGGCCACGTCGACCGGTGATCCGTCGCCGACATCGGTGCAGACCGCGTTGTCGCCGTCCTGTGTGACCAGCGTGTGGCCCGGCTGCTGGGTCTCGGCGACCGTGACGTCCGCGGCGGGGACGGTGTTCGGGAAGGAGGGCGTGAACACCACGCCGCCCGTTCCGTCGTCCGTCGTGGTCTGCGTGTCCGGCAGCCCACCCACCCCCGTTTCGGTGGTCGAGGCGTCGAACTGCCAGCCCGGACCGGCAGGTTCGGCTCCCGTCACGTCCTCGCCCGTCGTGCCCGAGGGAACGATCTGCTTGATGACGGACAGCGAGCCGTCGCAGTGGGTCAGCGCCATTTCGTGCAGGGCCTCGCCCGCTGCGGCGAAGTCGGTGGTCTGGTAGTAGTCCGCGGTCGACGGGTTCGGGGCCTCGTCGTCGAACGCGGTCTCGCCCGAGATCGCCTTCAGGTTGAGGCCGGAGATCCCCTCCACTCCCTTGCCTACCCCGACCGCCACCACGCGGGTGCCCTGCGCCTTGACCGCGTTGGCGGAGAAGACGCCGCCCTCGACATCGGCGAAGTGCGTGTGCGAGCCGTCGCCCGTGTAGGGCTTGCTCCAGCGGGTCGGATTGCCGTCGGTGAGCACGACGGTCAGGTCGTAGACCGGCTCCGCGTGTGCCACCGCGTTCAGCCCCTGGTCCCAGTTGGTACCGGAGCTCAGGGCCCAGTCCGCGTAGAGCTTCTTGAAGGCGTCGGCCCCGGACTGCGTGGACACCTGCATGAGTTCGGGCGTGTTGGCCGTACCCGAGCTCGGCGAATTGCGGTCGAAGGAGAAGAGCGCCATGCGCGAGGGCGTGCCGGTCAGCGCGTCCGCCAGCTTGTCGGTGGCCTGCTTGAGCTGCGGCAGCGCGCTGCCGACCGACGCCGACATGTCCAGCACCACGGCGACGTCCAGACCGCAGGACTCCGGCTTCCGCGGATTCACCCGGGACTGCTGCCAGATGCCGCCGGAGGCTGCGTAGGGACTGGCCGACCAGTCGGTACCGATCATGAAGTCGCGGGTGGAGGAGTAGGTCTCCCCGTCCGCCGGCGCGGGGGCGCGGAACCGGTACGCCGACTCCACCGACCCCGAGCCGCTGCCGTCGCCCGTGCGCAGGGCCGGATTCGTGAACCAGCCGTCCGGTACGCCGCCGTCGGGCTGTCCGACCCAGAAGCGTGCGCCCTCGTTGGCCCCGCCGCTTCCGGTGTCCGGCACCGTGAAACTGCAGTCACCGTCGGCATCGGACTCGCACCGGCCCCAGTCACCGGTGACGGGCGCGGTGGCGTCCTCGCTGTCGTACAGCGCCAGCCGGACCCCCGCGAGCGGGGTCACAGCGGAGTCGCCCTGGCGGTCGCCCCCGGTCTTCACCGTGATGACGGAGGTGCCGGCGGCGGGGGCGGGAACGTCGGCCGCGGCACCGGCGCCGACGGACGAGCCCGCTAGCACCAGCGACAGGACGGCCAGAACGGCCCTGAACGCGGGCCCTCGGCGCGACGTACGGATATGTGGCCGTCTCACAAGTGAACTCCCCAGTGCGAATGTCACCGAGGCCGCAAACTACCGCTTTATATTTATATGATCACCAATGTCCGTATCGCGTGTCGCCTGCTGCGCGCCGCCGGACATCTGCGGTGCGCCCGTCCACTGCGCCGGAGGAGTGACGGAGTGTCCGGTGGCGTTTGCGCCCGCCGGACCGTGCGCAGGTCTTACCGGTCGTCGCCGCGCCCACGCCCCCGGGCCCGTCCCCCTCCGGAGTCCCCATGCGCAAGGCCTTCCGCGCACTCCCCCTGCTCCTGCCCCTGTCCGCCGTGCCGCTGGCGGCCTCGCCCGCCCACGCCGGCGGCACCTGTTTCGCGACGCACGCCGACGCCCCCATCTACGCGGGCTCCAACCCGTGGACCGATGTCGTCGGCTACCTGGACCCCGGCATCCCCGTGAACGGCACGCGCTCCGGGGCGGACGAGCTGTGGCGGGTGTCCCGCACCGACAACGGGGCCCAGCTGGGCTACATGCGGCCGCAGGACCTTCGCTGCGACGGCGGCTGACCCACGGCCATCACCGAACGGGACCTGGGCCCCACTGGCCGCCCGCAGTCCCGCCACCCCGGCCGCGACGTCCGTACGCTGCCGGGGGCGGGCCAGGAACGTGTCCGGGACGTCGCCCGTCGCGCCCTTCGCCTCGTCGCGGGCGGCCGCGCCGCACGGGGCTTCGTCGGGGACGTGCCGTTTACCGAAACCCGCTTTGGCCAAGCGATGGGCAGGCGCGCGCAGGGCAGCACCAACATGGGCGGAAGGCATGTGGATCGAGTCGCTTTCGATCTGTCAGGACGAGATCCCGGTTGGTGTTGGTGCACCGCCGGGATCGTCCTTTTCAAGGACTGTCACGCCGAACCCACAGCGTGCACACGCTGTGACGCAAACCGGTCACCGAAAGTCATCCACGCAGGTGTGCACGGGACTTGGGAGGGTGGGCGGGTGCAACCCCACCACCCATTCCTACAGAAGGACGCAATTGTCGCCCTCGGACCCGCTGTACGTGGATGTACGCCGACTCAGGGCGGCCTCGACGCAGTTACAACCTTCGGAGTCGCTGCAGCCGGACTGAACCATCGCCGGTCGTCGCTCATATTCCGTCCGCCGCCCGCCGTCCGCTCAATGAGGTCGGCTGACTCCTCACACCCCAGAGCCTCCATGCGGATCACGCCAAGCAGCAGGACAGGCCTCAGCAGCGGGCACCGACAACGGCACCGGCATTCTTCACACGGCGAGCAGGGTCCCCGTCAGGCGGCTCCCCGCACCTCTTGTGGGCCCGGACCCTGAGCGACCGAACCCGGCCACTCCGCGCGCAGCATCGCGAACAGCACGGTGTCGTACCGCTTGCCCGCCACCAGCACGGTCTCCCGGCGCCGGCCCTCCTCCCGGAAGCCCGCCTTGGTGAAGGCGCGGACGGCCCGCTCGTTGCCGCTCCAGGTGTCGAGCTCGATCCGGTGCAGGCCGAAGACCCCGAACAGGTGCCCCACCAGCAGCCTCAACGCCTCCGAGCCGTACCCGCCGCCCCAGTGGTCCCGGCTGCCGATGGTGACGCCCACCGTGACCAGCCCCGCGAAGGGGTCCAGGTCCCGGTAGTCCACCATCCCGATCACCGCGCCGTCGGTCAGGTCCTCGACCGTGAAGACGGCTGAATCCCTCGGGTTCAACCGCAGCATCGTCTCGAAGGCGTTCCCGATGGCCTCCGCCGTGACCGGCCCGAATACCGGGTCACCGGCCGCCGCCCAGTGCACCACCTCCGGGTCGTTGCGCCACCGGACATGATGCTCCGCGTCCTGCGCGCGCAGTGCGCGGAGCCTTACCGTCGTACCTTCGATCATCCGGTGATCGTAGAACTTGAGCGGCCCTGTGGCGATCTTGTTCCGGACCACCCGGCCCGAGGTCCCCGCGGGGAGCTACTTCACCGGCCGCAGCCCCAGCGGGCCCGCGATCTCCTCGACCATGACGCGGCCGGCCTCCTCGGCCAGGTCCTCGTCGCCGGCGTCCTGGTCGGTGTCCAGGCCGTCGAGCTCCTGGAGGGGCTGGTTCAGCCGGATGTGGGCGATCAGGGACTGGAGCGCGCGCAGGGCGGCGGAGGCGGTGGAGCCCCAGTTGGAGAAGTAGGAGAACTGCCACCACCACAGGGCCTCCGTGGTGCGGTCCTCCTCGTAGTGGGCTAGGCCGTGGCGCAGGTCCGTGACCAGGTCGGCCAGGTCGTCGGAGATGCGTGCCGGGACCGGGGCCTTGCGGGGCTCGTACGGGTCGAAGACCTCGGAGTAGACGTCGATCGGCTCCAGCAGGGCCGCGAAGCGCTCGCGCAGGCCGTCCGCGTCCGGCTCGGCGCCCAGGTCGGGCTCGTAGCGCTCGTCGGGAAGGATGTCCTCGTACGCGCCCAGCCGGCCGCCGGCCAGCAGGAGCTGGGAGACCTGGAGGAGCAGGACCGGGACGGCCTCCTCGGGCTCCTCGACCATGGAAACCTCGGTGACCGCGACGATGAACGTCTTGATCTGGTCGGCGATCTGGACCGCGAAGTCGTCGGGGTCCTGCGTGACAGTGTTCAGCGTGGCGTCAGACATCGAGGAGACCTCCCGTGGGCACGGTCGCAGACGGTGAGTAGAAGATAGCTGCGCTGAACGTAAAGCCGTCGTGAGGCCGCCGGCCGACGGCCGGAAGACGATCAGACATCGAGCAGACGCCTCCCCTCGAAGGCGCGGCCGAGGGTGACCTCGTCCGCGTACTCCAGGTCGCCGCCCACCGGCAGGCCGCTGGCCAGCCGGGTGACGCGCAGACCCATCGGCTTGACCATCCGCGCCAGGTACGTCGCGGTGGCCTCGCCCTCCAGGTTGGGGTCGGTCGCCAGGATCAGTTCGGTGATGGAGCCGTCGGCGAGACGGGCCAGCAGCTCACGGATGCGCAGGTCGTCCGGGCCGACGCCCTCGATGGGGCTGATCGCCCCGCCCAGGACGTGGTAGCGGCCCCGGAACTCACGGGTCCGCTCGATCGCCACGACGTCCTTCGGCTCCTCGACCACGCAGATGACCGTCCGGTCGCGGCGCGGGTCCCGGCAGATCCCGCACTCCTCCTGCTGGGCCACGTTGCCGCACACGGCGCAGAAGCGGACCTTGTCCTTGACCTCCAGCAGCGCATGGGCGAGACGGCGCACATCCGTGGGCTCGGCCTGCAGGATGTGGAAGGCGATCCGCTGCGCGCTCTTGGGACCGACGCCGGGCAGCCTGCCCAACTCGTCGATGAGGTCCTGAACCACGCCTTCGTACAACGGAACGCCTTTCGGGCCGGGTCGGCTGCGTCGTGGTACGTACCGTAGGGGGTACGTACGGTCTTGGGTACGCCCGCGGTCGTATGCGGTGCGTCCGCGGTCGTACGCGGTACGTCTGGGGTCGTACGCGGTACGTCCGCGGTCGTACGCGGTACGTCTGGGGTCGTACGCGGTACGTCCGGGGTCAGAAGGAGAGGCCGGGCATGCCGCCCAGGCCCTGGGTCAGCGGGCCCAGCTTCTGCTGCTGGATCTGCTGGGCGTTCTCGTTCGCCGCCTGGACCGCCGCCACGACCAGGTCCGCGAGCGTCTCGGTGTCCTCCGGGTCCACCGCCTTCGGGTCGATCACGAGGCCGCGCAGCTCGCCGGAGCCGGTGACCGTCGCCTTCACGAGGCCACCGCCCGCCTGGCCCTCGACCTCGGTCCTGGCAAGCTCCTCCTGCGCCTCGGAAAGGTCCTGCTGCATCTTCTGAGCCTGCTGCAGCAGCTGCTGCATGTTGGGCTGACCACCACCGGGAATCACGGTCACTCCAGGCATTTCGACGACAAATGTTTCGGTAAGCCGAGCCTACGTGGTCCCTGGGCGGCGCGCCCCACCCACTGGCGAGCAACTCTTTCGAGTGAGTTCGGGCAGGCCGTGGCAGGACTCCTATACCTGACCAGAGGCCCTGTGCACCCGGGAATACCGCGATTTCGACCCCACGGCCCACCATTCGGCGGTAGGAAGGGGTGCGTCCCGGGACGCGCACGCGCATCTCTCGTCACGCAAGGTTACGCACGAGGAACTGCGGGTCGCACCGGGCCAGTGAGCAGCGAGTGCACAGAGAGCAGAGATCCGCCCATCGTCGAGTACGCGGTCGAGAACACGCGTCGCTATCCAGCATGCAGAGGAGTACCCCGGTGAGTCAGCCGGAGATGCAGCCCGAAGGGCCGCCCCGCAACGAACCCGGTGTGCCCGGTTCGGCCGCTTCCTCCGGTGCGGGCTCCGGCACCCGGAGCCGTGAAGCACAGGGCAGGGACCTGACCGGGACGCCCTTCCCGCTCGGTGACTGGGGCGAACCCGCCCAGCGGCTGGACGAGCTGTACCGCTGGATCGAGGCCGATGCGCTGCGCACCGCCGACTGGTACCTGGGCGACCGGGTGTGGAAGCGGCGCGGCGCCAGGGCGCTGCGGCTGGGGACCGCTGCCGGGGCGGTGGCGGGCGCCGCGCTGCCGCTGCTCGACCTGACGGGCGCACTGCACGGCGCAGCCGGCTGGGGGTACCTGTCGCTGCTGCTGGGCGCCGCGTGCATGGCGTGCGACCGGTACTTCGGGCTGACCTCTGGCTGGATAAGAAGTCTCGCCACGGCGCAAGCCGTGCAGCGGCGGCTCCAGGTGCTCCAGTTCGACTGGGCGTCGGAGTGCGTGCGCGAGGTGCTCGGCCCGGCCGAGGGGACGGCGAGCGAGGCGGCCGAGCGGTGCCTGGGGGTGCTGCGGCGCTTCTCGGAGGACATCACGGAGCTCGTACGGTCGGAGACCGCGGACTGGATGGTGGAGTTCCGGGCCGGTCCCGCGCCCATGGGGATGCAGGCGCTGGTCTCGGGCGGCTCGGGCGGTGGGCGCACGGAGCCGGGGGCTCAGCAGGGAAGGTTCCCGCTGCAGTCGATGAGCCGGCCGAACATGCCGCGCCAGCGGCCGCCGGAGTCCCCGCGGTGACCGGTCACCGGTGAGCACCGCGGGGAGCTGCGGGGTCCGTGCCTGTCAGGCCCTCAGCTGAAAATGATCATCGAGCCCTGGGCGAGGCTGCGGGTGACCGCCGCGTGCAGGCCGAGCCAGACGTGGCGTTCCCGGGCGAACGGGTTGTCGTCGTACGGGATCGGCAACGCCGGTTCCTCCAGCGCGGTGGGCGCGGCGGGCGGCAGCGGGGCGGGGGGCGGGTTGGCCGGATCGATACCGATGGACGGGGCGACGAACTGCAGCTCCCGCAGCAGCCCGTGCGCCGAACCGAGCGGACCACCGCCCTCCAGCAGGGCATCGGTGGACAGCGGCCCGGCGAAGTCCACGGGGACGTACGCGCCCGCATGGTCGTAGTGCCACACCAGGTGCGACTGCTGGGCGGCCGGCTCGAACATCTCCAGCAACTGCTCGTAGTCCCCGCCGAGTTCGTCGACTGGGGTGACGGCGAGGCCGCTGAGGTGGAGGAGGTAGGCGCGGCGCAGGAAGTGCAGCGCGTCGTAGTCGAAGCCCGCGACCGGGGCCACGTCACCGGTCAGTCCGGGCATGTACGCGTAGACGGGCACGGGCGGCAGCCCTGCCTCGACGAGCGCTTTGTCGTAGACGGCTATCTCTTCGGCGAAGGGGTTGTCGGGGCTGTGGCACAGCACATCGACGAGGGGGACCAGCCACAGGTCACAGGCCACGAAGTCTCGCTCTCATACGGGGATGCGTGCGGTGGTGCATGCGGTGGTGCGATGGTCGGGACAGCGTAATGCGGCCGGGACGTCGCGGACAGTGCTCCCTCACGACCGACTCGGCCCGCCCCACCGTCGTCGCCCCGCCGTCGCCGGTCCGCCCCGCCGTCCGCCCGGACCGGGGTCAGGTCCTCGGGCGCCCGTTGGCGGTGGGACCCTCCGTACCGTCCGGCCGCGGCGTGTGTCCCGGGTGAGCCGGGTCTCCGGCCGCCAGCCGGTCCGCCCAGCTCAGGGCGTGGCCGTTGTAGTCCTCGACGGCCCTGCGCAGGGCGTCGCGGTCCCGGTGCGAGATCGCGGCGACGAGTTCGGAGTGCCCGTTCCACAGCCAGTCCCGCACGTCCGCGTCGCCGCGCAGGTAAGGGACGGCGAAGACCCAGGCCTGGACGCGCAGCCGGTGAAGGAAGTCGGTGATGTAGCTGTTGCCGACGAGCGCGCCCACCTCGCGCCAGAAGCGCAGGTCGTAGCCGATGAGAATGTCCAGGTCGCCGCAGCGCGCCGCGCGGGAGGCCTCCTCGGCCCGGCGGCGTACGGAGACGAGGGCGTCACGGTAGGCGGCCTGCTGCGGCGGCGAGGGGAGCGCCCCCTTGAAGACGTCCCGGATGACCCCGTCCATGACCAGGGCGCGTGCCTCCACCATCGCGCGGTAGTCCGCGACGGTGAACTCGTGGACCCGGAATCCGCGGTGCTGGTCGGATTCGAGCAGGCCCTGCGCGGAGAGATCGAAGAGTGCCTCGCGTACGGGCGTCGCGGAGACGCCGTACTGCTCGGCGATCTGCTTGACGGTGAACTCCCGTCCCGGCTGCAGACGCCCGGCCAGCACCTCGTCACGCAGCGCGTCCGCGATCTGCTGCCGCAGCGTACTGCGGGTGACCGCTCCGCTCGCGCGCATGGCGCCCCTCCCCATTTCGGCCTCGGGTCACCTTAGACGAGGGAAAGGGGAGGGGCGCGGGTCGCCGGCGCCCGCGGGCGGCGCTACGCGGTGTGCTCGTCGGCCACCGACAGCGCGGCGTCGAGAGCCGCCAGGCCCTCCTTGGCCTCGGCCTCGGTGACGTTGCACGCAGGAACGGCGTGCGTGCGGTTCATGTTGATGAAGGGCCACAGGCCGTTCTTCTTCGCCGCAGCGCCGAAGGCCGCCATCGGCGCGTTGGCCTCGCCCGTCGCGTTGTACGGGACCAGCGGCTCGCGGGTCTCCTTGTTACGGACCAGCTCCAGCGCCCAGAACGCGCCGAGGCCGCGGACCTCGCCGACCGACGGGTGGTTCTCGGCGAGCTCGCGCAGACCGGGGCCGAGGACCGTCTCGCCGATGTGGGCGGCGTTCTCGATGACCTTCTCGTCCTCCATCACGTGGATGGTGGCGACGGCGGCCGCGCAGGCCAGCGGGTGGCCGGAGTAGGTGAGGCCGCCCGGGTAGGGACGGGTGTCGAAGGTGGCGGCGATCTCGGCGGAGATGGCGACGCCGCCGAGCGGTACGTAACCGGAGTTGACGCCCTTGGCGAAGGTCATCAGGTCGGGGGTGACGTCGAAGTGGTCGGCGGCGAACCACTTGCCGGTGCGTCCGAAGCCGGCCATGACCTCGTCGAGGACGAAGACGATGCCGTACCGGTCGCAGATCTCGCGGACACCGGCGAGATAGCCGGGCGGCGGCGTCATGATGCCGGCCGTGCCCGGGATGGTCTCCAGGATGATCGCGGCGATGGTCGAAGGACCCTCGTAGGCGAGGGTGTCCTCCAGATGCTGGAGCGCGCGGGCGCACTCCTCCGCCTCGGTCTCGGCGTAGAACGGCGAGCGGTAGAGGAACGGGGCCCAGAAGCGGACGACGCCCGCCGAGCCGTTGTCGGACGCCCAGCGGCGCGGGTCACCGGTCAGGTTGATCGCGGTGGAGGTGGCACCGTGGTACGAGCGGTAGGCGGAGAGCACCTTCGTACGGCCGGTGTGCAGCCGGGCCATCCGGACGGCGTTCTCGACGGCCTCGGCGCCGCCGTTGGTGAAGAAGATCTTGTCCAGGTCGCCGGGGGTGCGCTCGGCGATGAGGCGGGCGGCCTCGGAGCGCGCCTCGACCGCGAAGGCGGGCGCGAAGGTCGTCATCTTCCCCGCCTGCTCCTGGATCGCGGCGACGACGGTGGGGTGCTGGTAACCGATGTTGGTGAAGACGAGGCCGCTGGTGAAGTCGAGGTAGCGGTTGCCGTCGTAGTCCCAGAAGTACGACCCCTCGGCGCCGGCGACGGCGAGCGGGTCGATCAGGCCCTGGGCGGACCAGGAGTGGAACACGTGCGCGCGGTCGGCGGCCTTGACGGCCGCGCCGGCGGCGGAGTCGACAGGGGGATGAGGGGTCATGCGACGAGCGTAGGCGGCGTCGGGGCCGCGGCGGGATGGCCACCTTGTATGGCGTGGGCCGCCTGGTTCGGCAGGGTGTCGGGTCCGTCGCAAGCCCAGGAGGTGTTGACAACATGCTGTCGACACGACAGCATGTTGTCATAAGTGTTCTTCCCGTCGAGGAGGCCGTCATGACCCGCAGCACGAGGACCGCGCACCTGGCCGTGTACGACACCTACGCCGACTGGGAGACCGGGCACACGACCGCCCACCTCGCCCGGAACGGCTTCACCGTCCGGACCGTCGGACCCACCACCGCTCCCGTCACCAGCATGGGCGGACTGCGTGTGCGCCCCGATCTGGCGCTCGCGGAGCTGCGCCCCGAGGACAGCGCTCTGCTGATCCTGCCGGGCGCCTCGCTGTGGGACTCCGGCGACGCGCTCGCCCCCTTCGCCCGTACCGCACGCACCTTCCTGGACGCGGGGGTGCCGGTAGCCGCGATCTGCGGGGCGACGGCGGGACTGGCCCGCGAGGGGCTGCTCGACGAGCGGGCGCACACGAGCGCGGTCTCCTTCTATCTGGCGGCCACCGGTTATGCGGGCGCCGCGCGCTACACCGACGCCGATGCCGTCACCGACGGCGACCTGATCACCGCAGGACCCACCGAACCGGTCGCGTTCGCCCGCGAGGTCTTCGCCCGCCTCGGGGTGTACGACGAGAAGAAGCTCGACGCCTGGTTCAGGCTCTTCCACGATTCGGACGCGAGCGCGTACGAGGTGCTGCAGGGATGAGTGACGCGGACCGGGACCGGCTGAGCAACGCCGAGCAAAAGCAGCTGAGCAACGCGGACCAGGACCGGCTGAGCAACGCCGACCAGGACCGGCTGAGCCGGACCGCCCTCGGCATCTTCCACCTCAACGGCCGGTTCCTCTCCGTGGCGGAGAAGCTGGCCGCTCCGGCCGGACTGACCGCCGCGTGGTGGCAGGTGCTCGGCGCGGTGATCACCGAGCCGCTGCCGGTCTCCGGAATCGCCCGGTCGATGGGCATCACCCGGCAGGCCGTGCAGCGCATCGCCGACCTGCTGGTGGGCAAGGGACTCGCGGAGTACGTCCCCAACCCGGCCCATCGCCGCGCGAAGCTGCTCCGCCCGACGGAGGAGGGCCGCACGGCGATGTCCCGGATCAACCCGGGCCACGCGGAGTTCGCGGCGCGCCTCGCACAGGAGTTGGGGGACGAGGCCTTCACGGAGACGGTGCGGGTCCTGGAGGACCTGACCCGGGCCATGCGGACACTGACCGGTCCCGACACCCCTGGTCCGGCCGACTCCCCCGGCCCTTCCGGCGGTTGAGGGCACGGCCGGGGCACGGACCAGGCACCGCAACCCCGTCGCCGCACACCCGCGCCGCTATTCTCGACCCGTCCGGTGTGTCGCCGTACGGGGGAGGACTGCACACCATGGAGAAGCTCGGGGCCACCGATCCGCAACGCATCGGCGCCTACCGGCTGCTGGGCCGGCTCGGTGCGGGTGGCATGGGCCAGGTGTATCTGGCCCGCTCGGACCGCGGACGCGTGGTCGCGCTCAAACTGGTCCGCGAGGAACTCGCCGAACAGCAGGAGTTCCGCGACCGGTTCCGGAAGGAGGTGCAGGCCGCCCGCCTGGTCGGCTCCACCTGGACCGCCCCCGTACTGGACGCCGACACCGAGGCCGCCGTTCCGTGGGTCGCCACCGGCTACGTCGCCGGCCCGTCCCTCCAGGCCACCGTCTCGGGGCGCGCGAGCACCTCGGCGGGCCCGGCCCCCGGGGCGTACGGCCCGCTGCCCGACCGCTCGGTTCACATCCTGGGCACCGGCCTCGCCCACGCACTCCGGGCCATCCACTCCGCGGGGCTCATCCACCGCGACCTCAAGCCGTCCAACATCCTGCTGACGATCGACGGCCCGCGCGTCATCGACTTCGGCATAGCCCGGGCCCTCGACACCGTCACGGACGGCGGCCTCACCCGAACCGGCGCACTGGTCGGCTCGCCCGGCTTCATGTCGCCCGAGCAGGTGCGCGGCGAGCGCGTGACCATGGCGTGCGACGTGTTCTGCCTGGGCTCGGTGCTGGCGTACGCATCGACCGGGCGTCTTCCGTTCGGTGCGGCGGCCAGCGGGGTGCACGCACTGCTGTTCCGGATCGCGCAGGAGGACCCGGACCTGACCGGGGTGCCGGTCGACCTCGTGGAACTGATCCAGGACTGCCTCCGCAAGGACCCCGAAGCCCGTCCGTCCACGGACGAGATCCTGGAACGGCTGGACGAGGGCGACACCGCCGAACCCTGGCTGCCGGGCGCGCTCATCGCCCAACTCGGCCGCCATGCGGTGGGGTTGCTCGACTCGGAGGACCCGACGGGCACGATCCCGACGGACACGATCCCGGCGAGCCCGGTTCCGGCGAGCGCAGTTCCGACCGACGCGGCCCCGGCCGATACGGTCCCGAAGGACGCGGCCCCGAAGGATGCGGTCCCGACAGATGCCGCACCCGCTGACACCGCACCGCCCGGGAACACACCCCGGCCGCCCGTCGGCCAGGCACCGGCCGAAGCCGCACCACCGGCACCACCCGCGCCCGGCAGCGTCGTGGGAGTCCCCACCACGATCGGGCCCCCCACACCCGCCGCCCCGCCGACCGCACCGCCACCGTCCGGGACGCCCTCGCCCACGTACGGGACGCCCTCACCCACGTACGGCTATCCGCAGCAGCCCGCCCAGCCGCACCCGGGCCAGGGCTACGGATATCCGCACCAGCAGAACCCCGGCCAGGGCTACGCGTACGGCTATCCGCAGCAGCCGGGCTTCGGCCCCACGCCCCCGTACGGCCCGCCCCACCCGGCCGGCATCCAGCCGCCGGCCCCCGCGCCCGCACGCCGGAGCGCCGGCTCGACGGTCGCCCTCGTCGCCATCGCCGTACTCGTCGCCATCGGGGCCGGCGGGTCCGTCTACGCGGTCATGAGCGACCGCGACGCGACCACCACCGCCTCCCCCACGGACCCCTCTCCGTCGCACGGTTCCTCCGGCTCGCCCTCCTCCGAGGACTCGCAGGACCCGTCGGCCGGCGACGACGGGAAGAACGACGACGACGGGCAGGGCGGCAACGTCGAGGGGGACGTCCCGGAGGGCTATCTGGGCACCTGGACCGGCAGCATCGACAACGCCGCCGGACACTCCACCCGCGAACTCGTCATCCAGCAGGGCCAGGTCGGCGACGCCGTGCTCACGCTCACCGCTGAGGGACCGCTGGACACCGGCGGCACCTACCGCTGTGTGTTCGAGGCGGACCTGGCGGTCGAACCGGCCGACGGCGAACCGGTCAGCCTCGGCCCCTCCACGGTGGCGCTGGGCGAACCGATGACGTCCTGCACCCCGGGCAGCGCCACCCTGCTCACGCTCCTCCCGGACGGCACCCTGAGCCGGGTGAACACGGACTCCGGCGAGAAGCTCACCTACACGAAGTCCGGCTGATCAGGGCAGACTGCGCAGCACGAGACCGACACCCACCGCGAGTACCGCCACCGCGGTAAGGACGCTCCCGTAGGGGAGGCAGCGCCGCAGCGAGGGCAGTCGGCGCCCGGCCAGCGCGGCCACCCTGTTCCCGCCGCCGGAGAGCAACAGGCCGGCGGCGACGAGGGTGAGAGCCATGCCCACGCCGTAGCCGACGACCAGCAGCACACCGAAGAACGTGCGGCTGAGCGCGACGGCACCCAGGAGGACCACCAGCGCGGACGGGCTGGGCACCAGCCCGCCGGCCAGCCCGACACCCAGCAGCGCGGGCAACCCCTTGGTCCGGGACGGACCGGCCCCGGGCCGCAGCTCGTGGACATGCCCGCCCTCACCGTGCGCATGACCGCGGCCGTGCGCATGACCGTCCTCACCGTGCGCATGCCCGTGGCCGTGCGCATGACCGCGGCTGTGTCGCGCCGGTTCACCCGCTCGTAGTTCTCGTACCGCTGTCCGTACAAGTCCCGCGCCCAGCACGGCGATCACCGCACCGCTCACCGCGCCCAGCCGGCCCAGCAGCCGGTCGCCGAGGAACCCGCCGCCCGTGGTCAGCGCGAGGCCCACGGCCAGCACCCCCGCGGTGTGCGTCGCCGTCACCGTCGCACCGACGGCGAACGCGGCCCGCACCCCGCCCTCCCGGCGCGCCAGGCAGGCCGCGACCGCCAGCTTGGCGTGACCCGGCAGTGCCGCGTGACCGGCACCGAGCAGCACCGTCAGCAGAACCGCGAGCAGCCCCACCGGCAGCGTCAGGTCCCGGCCCGAGGTCAGCCCGGTGAGCCGGTCCTCCAGCGCCGGGAAGAGAATCGCGTCCCGGTCCACGGCCGGGGCGGCGGCGGGGCGGCCGGGGCCTGCGGCGGCGGCCGCCCCGGGTTCCGTCCGGAGGTCCGCACCGACCACGTCCAGCGGTGTTCCTCCGGAGGGGTACCGGCGCAGCACGTCGCTCGAACTCCGCGCCGGGACCGACGACCGGACCAGGCGTACCCCGTCCGCGCCGACCGCTGTGACCTCCTTCCAGCCGGTCCGGCCGGCCTCGGCGGCCGAGGTGAAGGCCACGCCGACGGGCCGGGAGAGATCGGCGTCGGCACTGAGCACGCAGGTCAGCCTGGCGATGGGCAGACCGGCCGCTCCCCTGCCGTACGTCAGCGCGCTGCTGCCCACCCGCCAGATCACCGGCTCGCCGTCCACCGAGGCCCGGGTCCGCCCGGCGAGTGCCGCACACCGGTCAGCGGCACGGACGGACGCCTCTGCGACCGAGACCGTCCCGTCCCCGTTCCCGTCGGTCGCGTCCTCGTCCTGGGCCATGGGGATCTCCGCACTGTCGACCACGGCGGTGTCCGTGATCGCGTCCCGGGCGAGCCGTAGCCCGTCGTACCGGTTCAGACTGAAGTTGCCCAGCGGGTGGGCGGGTTGCGCGGCCGGGGAGGCGCCCGCGAGGGGCGCCGCGGACAGGCAGAGAAGCAGTGCGGCGGGCAGTGCACGCACGGTTCGCATCATCAACTCGGTGACTCGGTCCTCTTCGGATCGGCTTCCGGCCGGCTGCGGCCGGAAGCCCCTCTGGGTCAGGTCTGCTTCAGCAGCTGTCGCGCCAGCCGTGCGTGGTACGGGGAGAAGTACGGGTTCAGGGCGAGCGCCTCACGCAGATGCCGGTCGCCCTCGGGCAGCCCGAGCGCATGCTCGATCGCCCCCCGGTGGTACCGGAAGAGCGCGTTGTCCCAGCCCGTCCTGGCGGCCTTGCGGGCGTATCCGACGGCTTCGGAGTCGCGCCCGGCGCGGTGCAGGGCCCAGCCCAGCGCATCGGCGACGATGACGCTCCGGGCGCGTTTCCACTCGCCCCGCATGAGCTCCACGGCCGCGTCCGGATCGCCGTGGTCGGCGGCGTACAGGGCAAGATGAGGATCGACCGCACCGCCCGACGCCCGCTCAAGCCGCACCTGGGCGTCCAGTGCCGCCTTCTCCGGCCGGACCGCGGCGCCGCCGCCCAACTCCACCGTCTCCAGCAGGAACTGCGGCAGGGGTGTGCGCGCGGTGAGCTCCCGGTACATGCCCAGGGCCTTCGCCGGACTGCCGCGCGCCGCGCACACCCTGGCCAGTCCGGACACCCCGTACGCGTAGCCGGGTACGGCGTCCACGGCCAGCCTGAAGTGCCGCTCCGCCCGGTCCACCGCGCCCTGCGACCAGGCCAGCTCACCCAACCTGGCCTGCACGAAGGCCCGTTCGTCAGCCGTCGCCGCACTGTCCACGGCCCGCCGGAGGGCGATCGCGGCGTCCTGCGGTCTGCCGTTGGTCTCCAGGTCGTATGCCGCCCTGCTGTACGCCGCCCCGGCCGGTGCGATGTCCAGCAGGCGCTGGGCGGCGGCCCGGGCCGCCGGATAGTCGCCGAGCTGGATCTGCGCGTCGGCCAGCACGGCGTAGCCGTCCGGCCGGTCGGGCGCCATCCGGGTGGCGCGGAGCCCGAAGTCGCGGCCCTCGACGAACTCGTGGCGGGCGTTGGCCACCAGCCCCTGCCCCGTCACGGCGGCGTAGTTGTCCGCCGGCTGGAGCGCCAGGGAGCGGCGCAGGGCCTCGTCGGCCGCGTCGAGACGGCTCGCGTCCAGGGTGACCCTGGCCTCATCGGCCTCGGCGCGGGCCAGGCCCGACCAGGACCCCGGGTCGTCCGGATAGCGTTCCGTGCGCTTGCGGGCGGTGGTGACCGCGAGGTCCGCGGCCGCGGGCACCGCGCCGGCCCGCGGAGCGGCGGGCGCCGGGCGCGTGTCACCGGCGGGACCGAGGTGCAGCAGTCCCGCCACGCATCCGGCCACGGCCACCGCTCCGCAGCTCACGAGGGACAGGCGCCTCACGGGCCCGCGTGCGGCAGGTTGAGATACGGAAAGGTGCGCTGCGCGTCCGCGACCTCCAGGGCGGTGGAGCCTCCCGGACCATCGCGTCCGCAACCCTCCACGCTTCATCGGACCTGGAAGGTTTCATGCGTATGCGCGCGATCCGTCATCTCACCGTTCTGCTGCAGTTGCCGCACTGTCCGTGCCGTTCGGCATGGCATCCGCCGGAGCTGCCGACACCCTGGTCCCGGCCGCCCCCACGGCGTCCGCAGCCGACCCGTTCCCGGGCGTGTACATCTCCCCGTGGGGTGACGCCGATGTGGAGCTCAGCGATGAACTGCTGGGCTGGATGCGGGACCACGGCATCACGCTGGACGCCATCAGCCCGTTCGTGATGGCCCCGGACGGCCGCAGCTTCTCCATGCCGATCGGCTCGACGGCGGGGGACGGCCTCGACTCCCGGGGGCGCATCTTCTACCCCGGCGGCCTCAACTTCCACCACGCGGCGTCCGACAAGACCATCACGCTGAAGCCCACCTACATCCGTGTGATGCCGACGCCGGGCTATTCGGCGGGTGTCACGGTGAACGGCGTGCCGCGCGCCGACGAGGTGATGATCGCGGACACGACCCCCGCCGAGGCCCTCCTCGGTGCCCGCCCCAGCCCCACCGGCTTCCGGCTGGAGAAGGTGCCGTTCCGCATCACTGCCGAGGCGTCGAAGCTGTTCGCCGAGGTGACCGGCGACGAGGGTCCGCGCGTCGGCAGCCTGCTCGGCACCCTCACCCCGAACTTCGACTACATCCCGGGCCGGACGCCGACCGGATTCCCGGGCTTCTGACCCGCACGGGTCCGGCACTCCCCAAGTGGCTCCGCACGGGCCGGTGTCCGGTTGATCCCCTTCTCGGGACCGGCCGGGCTCCGGCCCGTTCGGACCGCCGGCACCCGGCCGGTAATTGTGCGCATCCTGTGAAGTCCATGGCATACCCTACGGTCCTCGGCCGCACCCCGGTCCCGTCCACGGGTGTCATGCGGCCCCTTCACCGTGGGGGTAGAAGTCATCATCATGCGCACTCGAAGAATCTCCACCGCGACCGCGCTCGCGGTTCTCTTCAGCTCAGTAGTACTGGTCGGCGGTGCGGCGAACCCGGCCGCCGCCGACTCCAGCAAGGTTCTTCCTGCCGCGTCCGTCGGCGACATCGTCACCGACGGCGTGCACAAGCGCGTCTTCATCAGCGACCCGACCGGCGGCAAGGTCCTCGTCACCGACTACAACGGTGCGGTCGTCGCGACGATCCCGTCGCTTCCCGGAGTGACCGGTCTCGACCTGTCCGCCGACTCCGGCACGCTCTTCGCCGCAGTACCGGGCGCCGACGCCATCGTCACGATCGACACCGCGGCACTCACGGAGTCCGCC
The DNA here is from genome assembly GCF_040295435.1 of Streptomyces sp. NPDC002809. Classification (NCBI taxonomy): domain Bacteria; kingdom Bacillati; phylum Actinomycetota; class Actinomycetes; order Kitasatosporales; family Streptomycetaceae; genus Streptomyces; species Streptomyces sp. NPDC002809. Next base: position 65,842 of record NZ_JBEOVJ010000025.1, on the reverse strand, counting down.
CGGTACGACACCGGCAGCGGCACGGGCCCGAAGTACCCGGCGCTCGCGGGCGGCAAGCTCTGGTTCGGGTACGGACCGGTCGGCGCCGGTCACATCGGTTCGCTCGACCTGACCGGCGCCGAGCCGGTCGTGGACCTGGGCCAGGAGACGGAGAGCCCCTGGTACATGGCGCCCACCCTGGCCTCCACTCCCGGCGCGCCCGGTGTGCTGGCGGCCGGTGTCGAGAGCCAGAGCCCGACCGAGCTGGCCACGTACGACGTGGCCTCCGGTACGGCCACGCGCACCGCGTACACGTCCACCGGGGCCAATCTGCGCGATCTCGCACTGACCCCGGACGGCACTCAGGTCGTGGTGGCCAGCGGGTCACCGTACAACCACCAGGCCTACCGGACCTCGGACCTCACGCCCGACATCTCGTACCCGTCCGACGCGTACCCCAACGCCATCGACATCGCCCCGGACGGGACGGTCGCCGCAGGCATCGACGGCTGGTACGAGCCGGATGTCTATGTGTACAAGCAGGGCGTCACCGCCAAGCCGGTCCGGACGTACGACTTCCCCAACACCGGTTCCTCCAGCGGTTCGGACACCCTGGATCCGGCGGGACTGGCCTGGGCACCGGACACCAGCCGGCTGTTCGCCGTCACCGTGAACAGCCTCGGCGTCCGCTCGCTGCGGGTGCTCACCGACCCCAACAGGTCCGTGACCACGGTCACGGTCACCGCCCCGGCGAAGGCTACGCGCGCCAAGAAGCTCACGGTCACCGGCAAGGCGACGTCGAACGCGGCGTTCACCGCAGGCGCCAAGGCCACGGTGACGCGCACCGACATCGAGTCGCCCAAGGGCAAGGCCCTGCCCGCGGTGTCGCTGAAGTCGGACGGCACGTTCTCCTTCACCGACACCCCGCCCGCCGGCGGCACGGTCACGTACAAGGTGTCGTACGCGGGTGACGCCACCCACTCCCCGGGGTCGGGCAGCGACAAGGTCGCCGTCTCCCGCGCGGCCACCTCGCTGACGCTGAACCGCAACAAGGCGCTGTACGCGTACGGCACCGATGTGTCGTTCACCGCGCACCTCGGCACGACGTACAAGAACCGCACCGTCGAGCTGTGGGTGGACCCGTTCGGCACGGACAAGCCCAAGAAGCTGGTGAAGACCGGCAAGGTCAATTCCAAGGGCAATCTGTCCACCACGGTCGACATGACCCGGGACACCACCGTCACCGCCGTCTTCAAGGGCGACGCCCGCTACGCGCCCAAGACGGTCACGTCGACGGCGTACGCCAAGGTGGCGGTCTCGACCACCGTCTCCAAGCAGTACAAGAACGTCAAGATCGGCTCCGCGTCGTACGCGTACTTCCACAAGAAGACCAACCCGGTCTTCACCACGAAGATGACGTACTACAAGGGCCGTAAGCTCCGGCTCTCCCTGGAGCTCTACTACGGGGGCAAGTGGTACGCGGCGGGCTCGCAGTACTTCCAGCTCGGCCCCGCGGGCACGGCCGTGACGCTGACCGGTACGCATGAGACGGGCTACCGCATGCGTGTCCGCTCCTCCTACGTGAACAACACGTCGGGCGACAACGTGAACTCGACCACCCACGGCGCCTGGAAGTACTTCTACTTCACCAAGTAGCCGGGCGGATACGCCGAACAGCTGCGGGGCCGGGCGCAAACAGCCCGGCCCCGCAGCCGTGTCCGGCCGCCCGCGCGGAAGCGGGGCGTCAGCGGGACGAGCCCGGGCGGACGAGGCCCTACATCAGCGGCTTGACCGACATGAGCAGGTGCTGGTGGGACGGCTCCGCCGTGCCCGCCGCCCCCTCCCGGTCCGCGTGCCCGGTGACCATGGCGCGCTGGCCGGGGCCCATCAGCTGGAACCGGACGACCGGGGTGTCGAACGAGGACAGCGCGTCCATCAGGTACGAGGGGTTGAACGCGACCGTCAGCTCATGTGTCCCCGCCAGCTCGGCAGGCAGCCGCTGGGATGCCACGTCGTCCTCGTAACCTGCCTGGAGAAGTACCGAATCGGTGCTGAAGGCGAGTTGGAGCGGGCTGTCGCCGTCCGCCACCACCGAGACCCGCTTCACGGCCTCGACCAGCGGTTCGCGTCCGGTGACCGCCGTGACCGGGTCGGACAGCGTGAACAACTTGTCGTGACGCGGGAGCCGACCGTCCAGAAGCCGGACCGTCGTCCGCATCCCGTCCAGCTCGAACCCGGCGGAGCCCCTGTCCAGCGCCAGGCTGACCGTGCCCGCACGGCCGAAGGAGCGGGCGATCTCGGAGAGCCGGCGGGACGGGACGACGACATCGGCCGAGACGTCCGCCGCCGCGGGCTTCCACTCCAGCCTGCGGACCGCGAAGCGGTACCGGTCCGTGGCCGCCAGGGTCATCCGGTCCCCGTCGAGCCCCAGCCGGATCCCGGTGAGTGCCGGCAGGGTGTCGTCCCGGCCCGCGGCCACCGACACATCCGCGACGGCATCCGCGAACTCCTGGCCGTCCACCGCCCCGAGCACCTCGGGCAGCGGCGGCAGAGCCGGATAGTCGTCGAGCGGCAGCACCGCCAGACCGAATCCCGCGCCGCTGCCCGTCACGGTGAAGCGGGACCCCTCGACCGCGCATTCCACCGCCCCCTGGGGCAGCACGCGGCACACATCCAGCAGCCGGCGGCCCATCACCAGCACCTTGCCCGCCCGTTCCGTCTCGGCCGGCACCTCGATGCGGGCCGACGCCTCGTAGTCGAGGCCGGAAATGCGGAGCAGGCCGTCGGCCGCCTCCAGCAGGAGACCGCCCAGCACGGGAACGGGCGACCTCGTCGGCAGCACCCGGGCCGCCCAGGCCACCGCGTCCGCGAGTTCGCCGCGTTCGATCCGGAACTCCATGGTGGTGACCTCTCCTCGCGTGCCGACCGTCTCCGGTCTCCGACGCTAAGGGGCACCACTGACAACGCGACGCAGAGGCGGCTGCGGCCGACGACAGCGGCCACCCCCGTGAGCCGATGCCGTCGTCCCCCGTGCCTCTCCCCCGAAAGGCCCGCAACCGCGTTCGGACTCTAGGTTGCGGGGCAGGAGAGGGAAAGATTCAGTTCGCACGGTGTGGTCGCGCAGAGGTATCAGTTCGCACAGCCGAACCGGTACGCTGCACTCCGGTTTTTGGCGGCCACAGGGCTCAGGGACCACTGGCCACGAGCCACGAGCCGGCGAACAGAGGACGGGGGCGGCGGGAAAGTGCACGCGCGGATGCGGGCGGACGACGTCATACGGATGCACGGACTGGCCCGGTCGGGCGGCACCCAGGAGCTGCTGCGCTGGGTGTCGGGGCGCGCGGAAGGCTGGGCGGGGCTGCTCGGTGGCGACGGAACCGTTCTGCACGGCGTCGCCCGGGTCGCCGATTCCGCGGGCGTCGGATCGGCCGCCCTCGCGGCCGACTGCGCCAGGGAGCTGACCGCACTCGGCGCCCGCTCCTTCTCCTTCGACAAGGGCACGCACGCCGCGCTGTTGTACTCCCTGGACGCGCCGCCGGACGTTCCCGCGCCGGTGCTCGCCGTGGTCGGCCGGCGGCCGCTGCCGGACGGACTGCCCACACTCCTTGCCGACGCGGCCCTTCCGCTGGCGATGTGCTGGGCGGCCGAGACCGTCGAGCGCAAGCGCCGCCGTGTCGACCTGGCGGAGTCCCGCGGCCGGGAAGCGGTGCTCCATCTGCTGATGACCGGCCAGTTGTCGATCGCGCACCAGGTCGCGGGCGCCCTGAAGCCCAGCCTGCCGGACCCGGTCCGGGTCTGCGTCGTCGAGTGCTCGGGCCGCGACCGGGACGAGGTGGCCCGCATCTGCGCGGACCTGTCCGGGGGACGGTCCTGGATCGTGCGGTGCCCGGTGTACGCAAGCCACCTGATCCTCGTCGTGCCCGCGAAACCCGGGCGGGCGGACGGGCGTCTCGGACCAGAGGTCGCCTCGGTGGTGGACGACTGCTTCGTCGGCATCAGCGAGGACGTGACGCTGGCCGACACTGCGACCGCGTACCGCCAGGCGTTCCACGCGCTCGCCGTCGCCCGCGGGCTCCCGGAGCGGCACGCCCGCTTCGGCTCCGCCCCCGAACTCGCCCTGGTGGCCGGTGCCGAGGGCGCCCGGTGGGCGGACGCGCTGCTGGCCCCGCTGCTCGCCCATCTGCCACGGCGCGGCCAGGACCCGGGAAGCCAGGAACTCGCGGCGACGCTCACCTCCTGGCTCGCGTTCTCCTCGCACGCGACCGACCACCTGAAGATCCACCGCAACACCCTGGCAGCGCGGCTTCGGCTGATCGGGGAGCTGCTGGAGCTGGACCTGCACAAGGTCGCCGACCAGTCCGCGATCGACCTGGCCCTGCGCATCCGCGCCACGCCCGCACTGCCCCGGCCCGCCCGGCCGGGGCGCACTCCGCCGGAGCCCGTGCGCTCACCGGACGAGATCCTGCGCGTGCCGGCGGTCCGCTCCTGGGCGGTGCAGCAGCTGCGGCCACTCGGCGATCCGGGTGCTGCCGGCAGCACCGCGGCCCCGTACACCACACTCCGCACCTGGCTGGCGTGCGAGGCCCAACTAGGGCCGTGCGCCGCGGCGCTGGGCATCTCCGTGCCCGGGGCACGCAAGCGGCTGAGCCGACTGGAGGCCGTGCTCCAGCGCTCGCTGCTGCGGACGCCCAGTGCCCGCTACGACCTGTGGCTGGCCTTCCGGGCCCTGGACCTCGCGGACGGTGGATGACGACGAGGGGTGCGCCGGGCCTCCCGGCCTGACGCACCCCTCGTTCCCGGGGAGTTCAGCCGTCAGCAGCCGAGGTTCGATCCGGCCGTCGTTCCGAGGATCTGCACGAAGGCCTGGTACTTGTCGATCCGGCTCTGGACCTGGGCGGGGTTGCCGCCGTTGCACTCCAGGGAGCCGTTGATGGAGCGGATCGTCTCGCCGAATCCGGCGCCGTTCACCATGGCGTTGTGGGCCGTCATGGTGCCGGGGCCGTTCTGGGTGTTCCAGTACCAGAGACCGGTCTTCCAGGCCACGGACGCGTCCTGCTCGACCAGGTAGGGGTTGGCCAGCAGATTGATGCCGAGCGCGTCCCCGGCGGCCTTGTAGTTGAAGTTCCAGCTGAGCTGGATCGGCCCGCGGCCGTAGTACGCGGCCTGGCCCGCGGGACAGCCGTAGGACTGGCTGGTGTCGCAGTAGTGCGGGTAGTTGGCCGTGTTCTGCTCGACCACGTACACCAGGCCGCCCGTCTCATGACTGACGTTGGCGAGGAAGGCCGCGGCCTCCTGCTTCTTCACCGTGTCGCTGCCGGTGTTGGTGAAGCCCGGGTAGGCGCTCAGCGCAGCGGTCAGACCGCTGTAGGTGTAGAAGGAATTGCGGCTCGGGAACATCTGGTTGAACTGCGCCTCGCTGACGACGAACCCGTCGGACGAGCCCGGGCCGCCCGGGTCCGTACCGCCGCCGCAACTGCCCTGGTCGGCCCAGACGTCGGAACTGCCGGGGGTCTCGTTCTGGGTCCACCACTTGGCGGTCCAGTTGTGCCCGTTGTACGAGGCGGCGCCGCCGCCCGTGTAGACGGAGGAGGAGTTCCAGGCAGCCGCGCACTCGGCCGCCGAGGCGGTGGTGGCGGGGAGGATGACGAGCGTCGCGACGACCGCGCCCAGCGCGGCGAGCAGGCCCATGATGCGTCTGATCATGTGAGCACTCCTTCGGCGCGGCGCACCGAGCTCGTCGGCGCGCCGCCATGGGGGGTGTCGCCACTCAAGCGCTGCTGGTCTGAACCTGTCAAGGTCTAGACCAACATGGGGATGCCCGCCCGACGCCACGCGCTCAACAGCCGCTGTCAACCATCCGGTTACGGGAAGTACGCCTCAACAGGCGCGATCCGGAGGGGGACCGTCCAGAACGACACAGGTCCCGGTGACGGGCCCGAGGGCAAAAAACCTTCGGACCCGTCCAGCATGCGGGACGCGGACCGCCCCGGCCGTTCAGTGGCGCGTCGGGGCGCACCTCAACAGGTAAGGCGCGCGCCGGGGTCCGTGCCGATGATTCCGGTGATCCGCTCGTACTTCGCGACCCGCGCGCGCACCGAAGCGGGGTTGCCCCCGTCGCACTCCAGGGACCCGTTGAGCGACCGGATCGTCTCACCGAAGCCCGCGCCGCCGACCATGGCGTCGTGCGAGGTCATGGTCCCGGGGCCGTTCTGGGTGTTCCAGTACCAGAGCGCCGTCCGCCAGGCGACCGAGGGATCCCGCTCCACGAGCCACGGGTTGTTCAGCAGGTCGAGGCCGAGCGCGTCACCCGCCGCCTTGTAGTTGAAGTTCCAGCTGAACATGATCGGGCCGCGCCCGTAGTACGCGGACTGCCCGGCCGGGCAGCCGAACGGCCGGCTGTAGTCGCACTTGATCCAGTAGTTGGCCTCGTTGATCTCCTTCACGTACTGCAGGCCGACCGACTCGAAGTCGGCGTGCGTCAGGAACGCCGCGGCCTCCCGGCTCCTGGTCGCCTCGGTTCCCGTGTTCGCGAAGCGCGGGTAGGCGTGCAGGGCGTCGATCAGGCCCTGGTACGTGTAGAAGGGGTCGCGGTCCGGGAAGATCTCGTCGAACTCCGCCTCGCCGATGACGAAGTCGGAGACCCCGCCCGTACAGGCGCCGCGATCCTCCCAGACGGAGGCGGCTCCCGGGTTCTCACTCCGCGTCCACCACTTCGCCGTCCAGTTGCGGCCGTGATGGGCGACGGTGCCGCCGGCCGCATAGGAGGCCGAGGAGCTCCAGAGAGGTGCGCACGCGGCCGGGGCGGCGGGCGCGGCAGTCGTGTGGGCGGTGTCCGCGCTGGTGGCGTTCACGGTGGCGGCGCCGGCGGTGGAGGCGCCCGCAGTGGCTGGGAGGAAGGCCGCCGTCGCGATGACGGCACTCAGTACGGTCAGAAGACTCTTGATGCGGTTCAGCGCTGCTCACTCCTTCGGCAGGGCACCCCGAACAGGCTCCGGCATGCCGTCGGGCACCCCGCCACCCAATCCCGATTGGTCTGGACCTGTCAAGGTCCGGACCAATCGCCCGCAGTCCGAACGGCGGGCGAACACCTGGCGACGGAATCCGGTACGCGCCACCGCCCGCGCCCCCGGCTGCATACGGTGACCCGCACTCGTACAGACGTCCGGCAGCCGAGGGGGAACGGGCCGTGGAGTGGTTCAGCGCCGAGAACATCGTGGCCGTACTCACCGCAGTGCTGGGCGTTCTCGCCTCCGTGGGCGTGCTCTGGTACGAACGACGCGTGCCCCGCCGCAAGCGCATCGGCTACCGCGTACAGATGGACACGCCTATCGGCAGCGATGTCAGCCAGGCTCGGGCCAACGTGCGGCTCGGCCTCTTCGACGAGACCCCGGACATGGCGGACGCAACCCTCGTCCTGCTCCGCATCGAGAACGACGGTTCGCAGTCCGTCGACCGCGGCGACTACACCGGGCCGGACGGACAACTCCACGGACTGGTGGTCGAGTTCACCGAACGCCGGGTGCGCGGCATCGCCGTCACCCACTCCCCGGGCGCCGACCACCTCATGGACCACTTCACGCCGTCCGAGGGACTCCGCGGCAGTGGGTCGCTGATCCGGCTGCCGCGCGTCCCGCTCAACCGGGGCGAGCACTTCAAACTCCTGGTCCTGCTCACCGGTTCACGCGTGGGCAGCCCCATCCGCATCACGGGTGGCATCCGGGACGGCGAGGTACGGCCGAACACCGCGGCCCGCCCGGACGAGAAGCCCCCGCTGTTCGGCCGGGCCGCCCGGTTCATCACCGTGGCCCTGACCGTCTGCGTCATCACGCTGGCCTCCATCATCCTGGTCCGGGACGACACCCCGCCCCCGATCGGCTGCGCCCGCGGCGAGCTGACCGTGACCGGCTCCACCGCCTTCGAACCGGTCCTGCGGGAACTGGCGGAGAAGTACGGCAAGGCCTGCGAGGGCGCCACGATCACCGTGGACCCGCACGGCAGCACCGCCGGAATAAGAGAACTGGCCGAACGGGGCGCCCAGGCCGGGAAGTCCGGCTCGCCCGCCCTCGTGGCCCTCTCCGACGGCCCCAAACCGAGCGGCTTCCCGCAACTGCGCGAGAACCGCGTCGCCGTCTCGCTCTTCCGCCTGGTCGTCAACGACAAGGTCCCGCTCAAGAACCTCACCCGTGACACGATCCGCGGCATCTACCGCGGCGACATCCGCAACTGGAAGCAGCTCGGCGGCCCGGACCTTCCCGTCCTCCTGGTCAGCCGCGACGCCAACTCCGGTACCCGCGAGGTGTTCCAGCGCCGGGTCCTGGGCCGCAACGAACCCGCGCAGTCCTCGCGCGACTGCACGACGAAGGACGACCCCGAGGCCCCGGTCATCCGCTGCGAACTCGACTCCACCGACCAGGTCCTGGCCGAGGTCGGCCGGCTCGACGGCGCGATCGGCTACAGCGAACTGCGCACGGGGACCAAACCGGCCGGGGCGCACCGGATCGCCATCGACGGCACCGCCCCGTCCGTCGACACGATCGGCACCAGCGCCTACCCGTACCGGGAGATCGAGTACGCGTACACCTACGGCAGCCCGCCCGCCGACTCGCTGGCCTCCAGCTTCCTCTCCTACCTCAGCCGCGGCAGCGGACAGGACGTCATCCGCACCCACGGCCACCTGCCGTGCGCGACACCGGAGGGCCTGCGGATCTGCGGCGAGGGCTGAGGCCGGATACGCGTGACGGGCCGAGGGCGGATACTCGGGCACCTGAGGGGATGCAGGGGCCCCGAGGGCGGGTACGCAACGTCCGAAGGGGCTACGCGGCAGGCCCGGGGCGTCTGCGTGGGCGTCCGAGCGGACTACGCGGGGGGGGGCCTGAGGGCGTCCGCGGGGTTACGCGGGAGACCCGAGGCCCACGTACGCCGGAGGGCCGGGGCGATTGCGTCGCCCCGGCCCTCCTTCCGCTCCCTTGTGACTACAGGAACGAGTTGATCTCGATGGTCTCGGTACGGCCGGGGCCGACACCGATCGCGGAGATCGGGGCGCCGGACATCTCTTCCAGCGCCTTCACGTACGCCTGCGCGTTCTTCGGCAGGTCACCGAAGGTCTTCGCCTTCGTGATGTCCTCGGACCAGCCCGGCAGCATCTCGTAGATCGGCTTCGCGTGGTGGAAGTCGGTCTGGTTGTACGGGAGCTCCTCGACGCGCTTGCCGTCGATCTCGTACGCCACACACACCGGGATCTGCTCCCAGCCGGTCAGGACGTCGAGCTTGGTGAGGAAGAAGTCGGTCAGGCCGTTGACCCGGGTCGCGTACCGCGCGATCGGGGCATCGAACCAGCCACAGCGGCGGTCACGGCCGGTGGTGACACCGCGCTCGCCACCGATCCTGCGCAGCGCCTCGCCGTCCTCGTCGAGCAGCTCCGTCGGGAACGGACCGGCGCCGACACGCGTCGTATAGGCCTTGAGGATGCCGATGACCCGGCTGATCTTCGTCGGGCCCACGCCGGAACCGGTGCAGGCGCCGCCCGCGGTCGGGTTCGACGAGGTGACGAAGGGGTACGTGCCGTGGTCGACGTCGAGCAGCGTGCCCTGACCGCCCTCGAAGAGGACGACCTTGCCCTCGTCGATGGCGTTGTTCAGGATCAGCGTCGTGTCGGCGACGTAGGGCTTGATCTGCTCCGCGTACTGGAGCATGTCCTCGACGACCTTGTCGGCCTCGATGGCGCGCCGGTTGAAGACCTTGGCCAGAAGCTGGTTCTTCTGCTCCAGGGCCGCCTCGACCTTCTGCACGAGGATCGACTCGTCGTAGAGGTCCTGGACGCGGATGCCGACCCGGTTGATCTTGTCGGCGTAGGTCGGGCCGATGCCGCGCCCGGTCGTACCGATCTTGCGCTTGCCGAGGAAGCGTTCCGTCACCTTGTCGACCGTGACGTTGTACGGGGTGATCAAATGAGCGTTACCGCTGATCAGCAGCTTGGACGTGTCCACGCCGCGGTCGTTCAGCCCACTCAGCTCGGAGAGCAGGACCGCCGGGTCGACGACGACACCGTTACCGATGACCGGGGTACACCCCGGTGAAAGGATTCCGGAGGGGAGGAGATGAAGTGCGTACTTCTGGTCACCGACGACCACCGTGTGGCCGGCATTGTTGCCGCCTTGGTAGCGCACCACATAGTCCACGGATCCACCGAGGAGGTCGGTGGCCTTTCCCTTGCCCTCGTCACCCCACTGAGCACCGAGCAGCACAAGTGCGGGCACAGGCGTACACCCCTTCCGGGCGGGGCATGTCCAAGGTCAGGGGGCGTACGTAAACGCCGTACATGCCGCACGACGTTGTACGACAAGGCCTGAACCGTCGAACCGGGTGCCCCGGAATAGACGAAGCCCCTGGCGCAATAGCGCAAGGGGCTCTTGCACCAAGATGCTACCCGAGGAAGGACCGAGGTGTCGGCTGCCCAGCCCCCCGGTAACGGTGCGCCCCATCTGCTGGTGGTGATCGATCCGGTCGCCCGCCGGACGGACGGCGAGTCCGTCCGGATCGCAAAGGACGTGTTGAGCGCCGGTTCGCACGTCAAGATCTGCCTCCCCGAGGGGCCCGAGGAGTTCGCTCGGGCCCTCTCCCGCCGGGGTACCCGAAGGCCGGTGGTGATAGGTGACGACCGGGCGCTGCGGCGTGCGGTTGCCCTGCTCCACCGGGAGCGAGAACCAGCCATGAGCGCCCTTTCCCTCATCCCGGTGGGGACTGCGGCGGCGCTGGAACTCGCGCATTCGCTCGGCGTGCCGAAGGGCGCGGTGGCGGCGGCGCGCACGGCGCTGGACGGGGCGGTGCGCCGACTCGACCTGCTGGTCGACGACAGTGACGGCGTCGTCCTGGGCGCGCTGCGCATCCCGCCCCTGAGCGGCGCCCCGGGCACGGGGTCGGACCGCACGGGCGTCACCGCGGTCTGGGACACCTGCCGCTCCCTGGTCCGCACCCTGGTGCGCCCCGCGCCCCCGGATTCACCCGCCGCGCCGGCCACGCACCGGCTGCGCGTCGAGGCGGACGGTGTCGTGCTGAACGATCTGGGCCGCCCGGTCGAATCGGTGACGGTGACCTCGGGCTGCGGCGACGGCGGCCTCGCCGAGGTGACGATCCACGCGCCGGACGGCGCCCCGGTGACCACTGAGGCCAAGGCCGTCACGGTCTCCGGCGCGGACTTCCGCTACCGGGCGGACATACAGGTCGGCGGCCCGGTACGGACCCGGACGTGGACGGTACGGGCGGGGGCCTGGGGGCTGATGCTGCCGGTGCCGGTGGAGGGGTAGAGGAGTCGCGGAGTAGCGGGCGGCCGGTAGCAGGGGCAGCCGGGTCCGGGTAGCGGGAGCGGTCGGGGCTGCGGTCGGGTAGCGGAGGGTAGGGGCAGCCGGGTCCGGGCCGCGGCGCGCGGCCCGTCCGGGTCACCGTCGGGCCCCTCCCGGTCACCGTCGGACCTGCGCGGTCACCGTCGGACCTGCGCGGGCCGGCCGGCCGGCGCCCCTTCCACCGCCGTCAGGCGCCTTGCGAGGGCTCGGCCGCCGGAAGGTCGAGCGTCTTCCGGTGGGCCTCCCAGCGGTCCATCATGGCGCCCAGCTCCGACTGCATGAACTCGAAGAACGCCGCCGTCTCGGCGATCCGGGCGCCCGCCGGCGTGTGCTCCCCCAGCGTGCGCGCACCCTCCCTGAGGGTCTGCTCCCAGCGGGTGAGCACTCGGTCGCGGCTCGCGAAGGTGGTGTACCAGATCTCGTTGTGCAGCCGGTAGCGGTCGCGGCGCGAGCCCGGGTCGCGCTCACGGCCGACCATGCTGACCTGCGTGAGGTAGTTGATCGCGCCGGACACGGCGGCGGGGCTGATCTGCAGGGCGAGGGCGAGCTCGGCCGAGGTCATGGAGGCGTCGTCGTCGGCGAGGAGCGCGGCGAAGACGCGGGACGCCATCCGCTGCATTCCCGCTTCGGTCATCTCGGACGCGAACCGCTCGACGAACCGCGAGACCGCCTCCGCGTCCCGCGCCTCACGCTCCTCGCGTGCTTCCCTCTCCTGCCGCGCCTGCACCACACTCTGCCCTTCGCGCGCGCCCCGACCTTCGGCCGCGCTCTCTGCGGATTCGCTACTCATCAGCCCCTCGTCCTCCGTGCGTCCCGGGCGTGCAGCCACGGCGTGGGCCCCCGGCCTGGATCTCCGTGCCCGCTCCCGTCACTCGTCACTCGTCCGAGTTTATACACTTCCTTAACTTCACAAGTTTGTGAAAGTAGCGTACGTTCAGAATCATGACGAAGGCAATCACCGTGGCCGGACTGCACAAGTCGTTCGGCCGGACACACGCGTTGGACGGGCTGGACCTCGCCGTCGAGTCCGGCGAGGTCCACGGCTTCCTCGGGCCGAACGGATCGGGGAAGTCCACCACCATCCGGGTCCTGCTGGGCCTGCTGCGGGCCGATTCCGGCGCCGCCCAGCTCCTCGGCCGCGACCCCTGGCGCGATGCGGTGGAGCTGCACCGGCGCGTGGCGTACGTCCCTGGCGACGTCACGCTGTGGCGCAACCTCTCCGGCGGTGAGGTGATCGATCTGTACGGGCGGCTGCGTGGCGGTCTCGACGACGCCCGGCGCGCCGACCTCGTCGACCGGTTCGAGCTCGACCCGACCAAGAAGGGGCGGACGTACTCGAAGGGCAACCGCCAGAAGGTGGCCCTGGTCGCCGCGTTCGCCTCCGATGTCGACCTGCTGATCCTGGACGAGCCGACCAGCGGGCTGGACCCGCTGATGGAGGAGGTCTTCCAGAGCTGCGTCGCCGAGGAACGCGACCGCGGGCGGACGGTCCTGCTCTCCAGCCACATCCTCAGCGAGGTCGAGTCGCTCTGCGACCGGGTCAGCATCATCCGGCAGGGCCGGACGGTGGAGACCGGTTCGCTGGCCGGTATGCGCCACCTGACGCGTACGAACATCAGCGCCGAGCTGGTGGCCGCCCCCGACGACCTGGCGCGGCTGCCGGGGGTCCACGACCTCGACGTACGGGGACGGCAGGTCTCGCTCCAGGTCGACACGGACAAGCTGGACGCCGTCATCAAGTCGCTCTCCGCGTCCGGGGTCCGGTCACTCACCAGTGCGCCGCCCACGCTGGAGGAGCTCTTCCTGCGGCACTACACGACGGGCGCGGAGCAGGGCGCGGAGCAGGGCGCGGAGGTGGCGCCGCGATGACCGCCGTCACCATGACCGCCACGGCCCGCGCGGGAAGCCGGACCGGGACCAGGCAGCTCGCGGGCACCTGGGCCCTGCTGAGGCTCGCCCTGCGGCGCGACCGGATCATCATGCCCGTCTGGGTGATCGTGCTCGGCGGGTCGTTCTCCTCCGTCGGACAGTCCATCGCCTCGCTCTACGGGACAGCCCCGCAGCGGGCCGAGCTCGCCGCGTCGATGAACGGCAACAGCTCGGTGCGGGCGATGTACGGGCCCGTGTTCGGCGACTCCGTGGGCGGCCTCGTCAGCTGGCGCATGATCGCCTTCGGCGCCGCGTTGGCCGCGGTGATGAGCCTGGTCGTCGTTGTCCGCCACACCCGGGAGGAAGAGGAGACCGGCCGCCAGGAGATGCTCTCCTCCGCCATGGTGGGCCGCAGGGCCCCGCTCACCGCGGCCCTGCTCGCCGCACTGATCGCGAATGCCGCCCTGGGCCTGGTGATCGTGGCGGGGATGGCCGGATCGGGTGCGGGCGGGTCCGGGGCGGTGGCGCTCGCGTCGGCCGTCGCCGGGGTCGGTGCGCTGTTCGCCTGCACCGCCGCGATCGCCGCCCAGTTCACCGAGAGCGCGCGCCTCGCGAAGGGGCTGACGGCGGCGGTGATCGGCGCCGCGTTCGTCCTGAAGGCGGCGGGCGACTCCGCGACGGACGACGGCTCCTCCGTCCTCACCTGGCTCTCCCCCCTCGGCTGGGCGGAGAACGTCCGGCCGTACGCGGACGCGCGGTGGTGGGTGCTGCTCGTGATCGGCGGCGCCGTGGCCGTCCAGTGCGCCGCGGCGTACGCGCTGACCGGGCGCCGGGATGTCGGCATGAGCTTCCTGGCGACGCGGGCCGGGCCCGCCCGGGGCCGGATCTCCACCGCCCTCGGCCTCGCGGTGCGCCTCCAGCGCGGTGCGCTCCTGGGGTGGGCCCTGTCGTTCGCCGCGGTCGGAATCGTCTTCGGTGGGCTGACCGGCGGCGCGGCCGATCTCGTCGGGGACAACGAGAAGACCAAGGAGATCTTCGAGCGGATGGGCGGACAGTCCGGTCTGACCGACGCGTTCCTCGCCTCGATGGTCTCCGTGCTCGGCACGGTGGCGGCGCTGTACATCGCCTCCTCGGTACTGCGGCTGCACGGCGAGGAGACCGCCGGGCGCGCGGAACCGGTGCTCGCGGGCGGGGTCGGCCGGATCGGCTGGGCGGCCGGCCATCTGCTCATCGCCTTCGGCGGCCCGGCCCTGATCATGACGGTCGGCGGCCTCGGTCTTGCGGTGGGTTACGGACACGAACTCCCCGCCGTGCTCGGCGCCTCGCTGGTGCAGCTCCCGGCCATCTGGCTGCTGGGCGGGGTGACGGTCCTGCTGTACGGGGCGCTGCCGAAGGCCGCTGCCGCGGGCTGGGGCCTGGTCGGGCTCTGCCTGGCCCTGGGCTGGATCGGCCCCGCCCTGGATCTGCCGCAGCCGGTGATGGACATATCGCCGTTCACCCACCTGCCGAAGCTTCCGGGGGCGGCAGGCATGGAGTGGGGGCCGGTGGTGCTGCTCACCGCCGTCGCGGGGGTGCTGGTGACCGGCGGCCTGGCGGCACTGCGGCGGCGCGACATGCTGAACTGAGGCGCCGGCCGGGAGGGGGGACGGCGAAGGGAACGGGAGAGGGAAGGGGGCGGCCCGCAAGCCGCCCCGTCCCCTCCGCGTCAGAGCTCGACGCGCAGTTCCTTCACGCCCCTGATCACGTAGCCCGGGTTCCACTCCGGTTCCGCCACCAGTCGCATGCCGGGCGCCCGGCGCAACAACTCGCCGAAGGAGGCGGCCAGTTCCACGCGGGCCAGCGGCGCTCCCAGGCAGAAGTGGATGCCCGCGCCGAAGGTGATGTGCGGGTTCTCCTGCCGGGAGAGGTCCAGCGTGTCCGGGTCGGTGAAGCGGGCCGGGTCGCGGTTGGCCGAACCGAAGAGCAGGGCCACCTCCGAGCCACGCGGGATGACCGTGCCGTCGATCTCGATGTCGTCGAGCACCCAGCGCTCGAACATCTGCAACGGGGTGTCGTAGCGCATCAGCTCCTCGACCGCGGTGGACAGCAGCCCGTGGTCCGCCCGCAGCGCGGCCAGCTGTTCCGGGTGGCGCAGCAGCGTCCACCAGCCGTTCACGGTGGTGTTCACGGTCGCCTCGTGGCCCGCGTTCAGCAGGAGCACGCACGTGGAGACCATCTCCTGCTCGGTCAGCCGCTCGCCCTCGTCATGGGCGGCGATGAGCGCGGAGATCAGATCCGTACCCGGGTTCCCTCTCCGTTCGGCGATGAGCTCGCGCAGATACGCGGAGAAGTCGAGGGAGGCGCGGACGGCGGCACGGGCCGTCTCCTCGGACGGGTTGAGCTCGAACATTCCGCAGATCGCCGCCGACCAGGGCCGCAGCGGCGCGCGGTCGGACTCCGGGATACCGAGCATCTCGGCGATCACGGCGACCGGCAGCGGCTCCGCGACCGCAGTCAGCAGATCGCCGCCGCCCTGCGCGACGAAGTCGTCGACGAGTCCGGTGGCCAGTCGCCGGACGGTCGGGACGAGCTGTTCGACGGTGCGCGGGGTGAACGCCTTGGAGACGAGCCGGCGGATCCTCGTGTGGTCCGGCGGCTCCAGGTCCAGCAGCCCCTGCCCGTTGAGCGTCTCGAACGGCTCGTGCGCGGCGGGCGGCGGAGTGCGGCCGAACTCCTCGTGCGTGAACCGGTGCAGATACGTCCGGCCCAGCCGCCGGTCGCGCAGCAGTGCCGACACGTCGGCGTAGTGCGGGACGAGCCACTGGCCGGTCGGCTCGAACCAGTGCGCCCGGCCGGTGGCTCGCAGTTCGGCATAGGCGGGGTACGGATCGGCGACGAACGCCGCCGACCAGGGATCGAACGGGGCGTCGGTGCCGGCGGCTGGGGGTGTGGGCTGGTCCATGGACCGACGCTAACCGGCCACCCGCGCCCGGGCCAGCCCTGCCCCGGTCCCCGCCTGTCCCTGCCCCTGTCCCTGTCCCGGCCATTCGCGCAGGCACGGCCCGCCCCGGTCCCGCCCATTCGCCGCAGGCGCGGCCCACCCCACAACGCACGGCCCGACTCACACCGGAGGACTCGCCCCACCACCGCCCGGCCCGACTCACAGACCGCACGGCTCGCCCGACAACCGCTCGGCCCGCCTCACGACGGTGTGACCAGCCGGGCCTCGTAGGCGAAGACGGCCGCCTGGGTGCGGTCGCGCAGGCCCAGCTTCACCAGGATGCGGCTCACATGGGTCTTGATGGTGGACTCGGCGACCACCAGATGCGAGGCGATCTCGGCGTTCGACAGCCCCTGGGCGATCAGGACGAGCACCTCCGTCTCGCGCTCCGTGAGATCACCGATCTGGGCCAGGGCGGGCGGCCGCGGGGCCGCGGCGAGTTTGGAGAACTCCGTGATCAGGCGTCGGGTGACCGTGGGAGCCAGAAGCGCCTCGCCGGACGCCACCACCCTCACACCGTCGGCGAGTTGCCGGGCCGAGGCGTCCTTGAGGAGGAAGCCGGACGCACCGGCGCGCAGCGCCTGGTAGACGTACTCGTCGAGGTCGAAGGTGGTGAGCACCAGCACCTTCGCGTCCGCGTCGGCGGCGACGATCTCACGGGTCGCCTCGATGCCGTTGAGCTCCGGCATCCGGATGTCCATCAGCACCACGTCGGGCCGGAGCGCAGCGACCTGGGTGACGGCCTGGCGCCCGTTGACCGCCTCGCCGACGACCTCGATGCCCGGCATCGCGTTGAGAAGCACCGAGAAGCCCTCACGGACCATCATCTGGTCGTCGACGATCAGCACCCGGATCGGCGCGGCGGCGGGGGCCGTCATGACTGCTCCTGGGAGGTGGAGGTGGAGGAGGGCGCGTCGGACGGCGCGGACTGCACGGGGATGAACGCGGTGACCTCGTAACCGCCTTCCGCGGTCGCCTCCGCCGTCATCTCGCCGTTCAGCATCGCCACCCTCTCCCGCATGCCCGTGATCCCGTGTCCGGCGCCGGGCGAGGGCTTCACCGGACCGGTCGGCGGACCGTTGACGACGCGCAGACCGAGCCCGCCCAGCACATAGCCGATCTCGACCTTGGCGGTGGCACCCGGTGCGTGCCGCAGGCTGTTGCTGAGGGCTTCCTGAATGATCCGGTACGCCGACAGCTCGACGCCCTGCGGCAGTTCGCGCACCGCGCCGGTCACGGTCTTCTCCGCCGGCAGCCCGGCCTCGCCGACATTGGCGAGGAGCCCGTCCAGCTCGGCCAGGGTGGGCTGCGGGGCGTCCGGCGCCTCGTAGTCCTCGGCCCGTACGACGCCGAGCACCCGGCGCAGTTCGGTGAGGGCCGCGACGGCGTTCTCCCGGATCGTGACGAAGGCCTGTTCCAGCTCGGGCGGCGGGTTCTCCACCCGGTACGGGGCGGCCTCGGCCTGGATCGCCACGACCGACATGTGGTGGGCGACCACGTCGTGCAGTTCGCGGGCGATGGTGGTGCGCTCCTCCAGCAGCGTGCGCCGGTCGCGCTCGACGGCGGTGACGGTGCGCTGCACGGTGACCTCGCGCTCCGCCTCCCGGCGGACCTGCACGACGGTGACCAGGAGCAGTGCGAACGCGGACGCCACCGCCATGGCCGCCGTGGAAGGCGCGGCGTCCCATCCCGCGGCGTTTTCCAGGAGCGTGCCGACCAGCACGGTCAGGCCCCACATCCACGCCGCGGTGCGCGGCCGGGTCCTCGCCGCGACGACGACCAGCACCACCAGGTGCGCGAAGAAGCTGCTCGGCTCCCATGGTCCGTCGACGCCGTTGACCACCATGGTCACCGGGATGAGCGCCATCGACATCCAGAACGCCCCCACCGGCCGGATCAGGGTCATTCCGATGCAGGCGGCGGGCAGCAGCCCCGACACGAGGACTCCGGCGTTGCCCGTGATGGAGAACCCCATCATGAAGGCGAACAGCGCGGCCGCCAGGACCACCGCGTGCGGAGTCCACTCGGCACGCGCCCGGAGCCGCTCCGGCAGCCGCCGGGTCAGCGCCCCGTCGGTCCGCATCGGCGGCAGCGGGCGGTAGGCGAACGCGTCGTGGACGAGGTCCTGGCGCAGGCCGCCTATCGCCCCTGCGGCCACCCGGAGTTCCGGGCTTCTGGTCTTGGTCTTGGTCACGTTTCCACGGTAGGGGGCGCGGCGCCCCCGGTCGTCAGCACCGATACGGATCCTGAACCGTCCGTCGCAAGTACTACCCGGGTCCGCCGCGGCGCCACGGGGCAGGCCTACCAGGCCCTGCCAGAACTGCCAGAACTGCCAGACCTGCCAGAACTGCCAGACCTACCAGGCCAGCTGGGCGAGCTCCTCGGCGACCACCGCGCACGCGTCGGCCGCCGGATCGATCAGCGGAAAGTGCCCGACGTCCGGCAGCAGCGTCAGCCCCACCGTCTCGCCCTCCTTCGCCGCCGCGTCGACGAACGCCTCCGAGACGGCCTGCGGCACGGTGAGGTCGGTGCTGCCCTGCACGACCACGGTCGCGATGCCCGTGGGCAGCAGCAGGGCCGGGTCCGCGTGCGCGCTCCGCTCGGCGAAGTCCTCCTCCCGCCCCAGGAACTGCCCGATGGCGCCGGAACACACATCCAGCTCGATCGCCGCGGTGAAGTCCGCGATCGGGGCGAGCGCCACCACGCCGCGCAGCGCGGGCGGGCGCGGCAGCCGCCACGGCGAGCCCTCCGGCAGAACGTGCCGGGCGGCGGCCCACAGGGCCAGTTGCCCGCCCGCGGAGTGCCCGGTGACGACGATCCGCCGGGCATCCGCCGCGGGCAGTTCCCGCGCCAGCAGGTCCGGCAGCGCGTCCATCGCGGCCGCGACGTCGTCGAAGGTCTCCGGCCAGCGGCCGGCGACGGGGCCGGAGCCCCGCTGCTGCGGGAGCTCGCTGCCGCGCCGGTACTCGACGCTGGCGACGGCGAAGCCGCGACGGGCCAGGAAGTCCGCGAACGGTGAGATGTGGAGCCGGTCGTACGGGGCCCGCCATGCCCCGCCGTGCAGGACGACCACGACGGGGGCACCGGAGCGCCCGTCGCGAGGGGCGTAGAAGTCGATCACCTGGTCCGGGTGGCTGCCGTAGGCGGCGGAGACATCGGGGGCGACCACCGGATGCGAGAACGCCGACTCGGTCTCGGCTGCGTCCTGATCACGCGCGGCAGAATCCGACATGCTGCTCCAACCGTCCCTGTGACATGCCCAACTGGCCTGACCTGCGGGGACGGTATCAGTATGGAGCCGTACTCTTTCCCGGTGGCGGGCAGTTGGGCCTCAGACCCGTCCGGGCCGGGCGTAGTACGAGCATCAGGTGCGACTTCCCCGGCCGTCGGCTGTCGTCGGCTGTCGTCGTCACACCCGTTCCGCTGCCCTCACGGCAGCTCCGGGACCGTCCGGCGACCGGGGCGAGCCGGTCGCCGGACTGATCCGGCAGCCTACGCGGCCGAACCGGCCAGCACGTCCGCGAGCGCCCGCGCCGCACGTTCCGCGTCGGCGAACCCCACGTACAGCGGTGTGAAGCCGAACCGCAGCACGTCCGGCCGCCGCAGGTCGCCGACGACGCCGCGCGCGATGAGCGCACTCATCACGGGCCCGGCGTCCTCGCACCGCAGCGCGACCTGGCTGCCGCGTTCCGTGTGGGCGGCCGGGGTGGCCGAGGTCACCCGGCCCTCGGGGGCGTACGCGTCGACGCACTCCAGGAAGAAGTCCGTCAGCGCCAGGGACTTGGCCCGCACCGCCTCGATCCCTACCCCGTCCCAGACGTCGAGGGACGCCTCCAGGGCCAGCATGGACAGGATGTCGGGCGTCCCGACCCGGCCCCGGACCGCGCCGTCGGCGGGCGTGTAGCCGGGCGTCATCGCGAACGGGTCGGCGTGCGACGTCCACCCCGGAAGGGGCGAGTCGAAGGCCGCCTGATGGCGCTCGGCGACGTACAGGTACGCGGGCGAACCGGGGCCGCCGTTGAGGTACTTGTACGTGCAGCCGACCGCCAGGTCCACCCCGTGGACGTCCAGTCCGACGGGCAGCGCGCCCGCGCTGTGGCACAGGTCCCAGACGGCGATCGCGCCCGCGGCGTGCACCGCGGCGGTGAGGCCGGGCAGGTCGTGGAGCCGGCCGGAGCGGTAGTCGACGTGGTTGAGCAGCACGGCGGCGGTACGCGGCCCGAGGGCGCCCGGGACGTCGGCGGGGGCGACCGGGACGATCCGGTGGCCTGTCATCCGGGCCGCCGAGGTGGCGATGTATCCGTCGGTGGGGAACGTGGAGGCGTCGACCAGGATCTCGTCGCGGCCCTGCGGCGCCAGCCGGATCGCGGCGACGACGGCCTTGAAGACGTTCACGCTCGTCGAGTCGCCGACGACGATCTGTCCCGGGGCCGCCCCGACGATCGGGGCGATGCGGTCGCCGATCCGCTCCGGCGCGGTCCACCAGCCGCTCTCGTCCCAGGACCGGATGCGCAGCTCGCCCCACTCGCGGGTGAGGACCTCCTGCAGCCGGGCCGGGACATGGCGGGGCAGTGCGCCGAGCGAGTTGCCGTCCAGGTAGACGGTGTCGTCGAGGGTGAACAGGTCGCGCAGCGGCGCGAGTCCGTCGGCGGTGTCGAGCGCCTGTGCGCGCTCCCGCAGGTCAGACATGGCTGCGGGCCGTCCAGAGCTCGGGGAACACGTTCTTCGTCGCGCGCTTCTCCAGCCAGGCGACCCCGGCCGAGCCGCCGGTGCCGGTCTTGGACCCCATGGCCCGCCGGGTGGCGACGAGGTGGTCGTTGCGCCATCGCCAGACCAGCTCGCCGACGTCGGTGAGCGCCTCGCCGAGCCGGACCAGCTCGTCGTGCTGGTCGGGGTGGGCGTATATCTCCGCCCAGACGGCCTCGACCTCGGGCGACGGCTCGTACTTCTGCGTGAGGTCGCGGCCGAGGACGGCAGCCGGGATCGCGTGGCCTCGCCGGGCGAGCAGGGCGAGCGTCTCGTCGTACAGACCCGGCTCGCCGAGCGCCTTCTCCAGTTCGGCATGGACACGGGGCGCGCCCCGGTGCGGCACGAGCATGGACGCGGACTTGTCGCCGAGCAGGAACTCCATCCGCCGGTACATCGCCGACTGGAATCCGGAGCCCTCGCCGAGCGCGGACCGGTAGGAGTTGAACTGGGCGGGGGTGAGCTGGGCGAGCGGCGTCCAGGAGGCGTTCAGCGCCTCCAGCTCCCGCACGGACCGCTTCAGCGCGTCGCGTGCGACGCTCAGCCGGTCCTGGCGCATGGCGTGCGCGGCGGTCTCCCACTCATGGACGATGACGGTGAACCAAAGCTCCATGACCTGGGTGGTGACCAGGAAGACCATCTCGCCGGGATCGTCCGAGCGGAGGTGCTGGAGGTGGGTGAGGACATCCGCCTGGACATAGTCCTCGTACGGAGTCGTTCCCGCGAAGTCGAGGTGCGGGGTCTGCGCACCGGTGGCTTCGGGGTCGGGGGGAATCGTCGACATCGCTGTCTCCTCGACACGAGCTTCCGGGTAGCGGTCCGCCCCCACCGGTGAGGTGGTGGAGCTCCGGTCCCCTGCCCGCATCCTAAGCGGAGATCCCGGCACCCCGACAGCGCAGAGGCCCCGCGGACGGTGACCGTCCACGGGGCCCGGCAGGTGGGCGCTTCGGCTAGCCGAGCGTCTGGGCGGCGGTCGGCGAGGAGTCGCGGAGGAACGTCGAGCAGCGCTCGTACTCCTCCTGCTCACCGATCGACTGCGCGGCGCGTGCGAGGGCGTGCAGGGCGCGCAGGAAACCGCGGTTCGGCTCGTGCTCGAACGGTACGGGGCCGTGGCCCTTCCAGCCGGCCCGGCGCAGGGCGTCGAGACCGCGGTGGTAGCCGGTGCGGGCGTAGGCGTACGACTCGATGACCCGGCCGCCCTCGAACGCCTCGTCGGCGAGCTGCGCCCAGGCCAGCGAGGAGGTCGGGTACTTCGCCGCGACATCGGCGGGCGCGGTGCCGGCGGCCAGCATCTCGCGCGGCTCCGGGTCGTCGGGCAGGTGGGTCGGGGCAGGGCCCCCGAGCAGGTTCTCGTGGATCGACATGGGTTCAAGTGTGCCTGGCACCGGGGCCACCCGGGCACTCGGTGCGCACAATGTCCGCGACTGCGTCGGCGTTACCGACCGGTTTCCGGTGCGGGTTCGAGCGGGGGGCTCGTGACGCCGCAGTGCACCGTGCACTCCGGCTGCGCTGTCTCCTCCACCGCGGCCGGCGGGGTACGGACGGTCGCCCAGGCGATGAGGGCGCCGAGCACCAGCAGTCCGGCGCACATCGGCATGGCCCGCCGGAAGGTCGCGGCGAACTCCCCGGCGTCCCGGTAGGCCTCCGGCCCCATCCCGGAGAGGAGGGGCAGGGCGGCCACCGCGATCAGCCCGGCGGCGCGGGCCGCGGCGTTGTTGATCCCGCTGGCGAGGCCGGCCCGGGCGGTGTCCACGGAGGCCAGGACGGTCGCGGTGAGGGGTGCCACGAGGGTGACGAGGCCGACGCCGAGGACGGCGACGGCGGGGAGTACGTCGGTCAGGTATCCGGTCACGGAGTCGGACCCCGGTCCCACCCGCAGCATCAGCAGCATTCCGGCGGCGGCGATCAGCGGACCGGCGGTGAGCGGGATGCGGGGGCCGATGCGCCGGCCCAGTTCCCCGGACCGGGCCGAGAACAGCAGCATCAGGACGGTGGTCGGCAGCAGGGCGGTGCCCGCGCCGAGCGCGGAGTACCCCGCCACCACCTGGAGCTGGATGGCGGAGAGAAAGAAGAAACCGCCGAGCGCCGCGTACACGCAGAGGGTGACGATGTTGACGGCGGTGAACTGCCGGGACGCGAAAACCGACGGCGGCAGCATGGGGTCCGGCCGCCTCCGCTCGACCTCGACGAACGCGGCGCCGAGCAGCACCCCGCCCACCGCCGCACCGATCACCGCCGGGGACGCGCCGCGCCCCGGCGCCTCGATCAGCGCGTACGTCACCAGCGCGAGCGCGAGGGCACCGAGAGCCGCCCCCAGGACGTCGAAGCGGCCGTGCTCGGACGGGTCCCGGGACTCCGGTACGTGGCGCAGGGCGACGGGCACACAGATCGCGGCGAGCGGCAGGTTGAGCAGGAACACCCACCGCCAGCCGGGCCCGTCGACGAGCCACCCGCCGACGAACGGTCCGACGGCGGCGCCGACCCCGCCGAGCCCCGACCACAGCCCGACCGCGCGGGCCCGGTCGTCCGGGTGGAAGCTCGCCTGGATCAGCGCCAGCGACCCGGGCGTGAGCAGGGCGCCGCCGACACCCTGGAGGGCACGGGCGGCGATGAGCACGTCGGCGTCGGGCGCGAGACCGCAGAGCAGCGAGGCGGCGGCGAACCACACGACGCCGACGACGAAGACCCGCCGCCGCCCGTAACGGTCACCGAGCGCTCCCCCGAGGAGGATCAGCCCGGCCAGGGTCAGCATGTAGGCGTTGACGGTCCACTGGAGGGCTGCCAGGCCGGTGCCGAAGTCCTCGCCGATGCGGGGCAGGGCGACGTTGATGACGGTGGAGTCGAGCATGGCCATGCTCGACCCGAGCACGGTGGTGAGAACGACCCAGCGCCCGGTGGGGGAGGCGACACGGATGCCGCCGGAACCTGCTGCTTGCTCCGCCATGGCCCCAGCATCGCAAGATCAAGCCCCTCCAGCCCGTTCAAAGGCGCTGCCCGGCAGGATCGACCGCTCCGGCCCGGTCAGCCACAGCCACAGCCGCTGCCGCTGCCGCTGCCGCTGCCGCTGCCGGGCACAATCACCCCCCTCCGGCGATCGAGGAGCGGGAGTCCGGGGCAGCGCCCCCGATTCGGCCCACGCCCCCGCCCCCGATTCGGCCCATGCCCCCCGCCCCCGCACGGCCGCTATGCGGCCCCCCGCACCGTCTCCACCCCTCGGATCAACGCCTCCACCCCCGCCTCCACCTTGCTCCGTGCGCACCCCACGTTCAGCCGTACGAAGCCATCCGCCCCGTACACGCTCCCCGGCATCACGGCGACCCGCTCCCGCTCGACCAGCACGCGCTGAAGCGCCTCGTCGTCCTTGACGCCCGCCCGTCGCAGGTCGATCCAGGCGAGGTACCCGGCCTGCGGCAGCTCCCACCCCAGCTCGGGGAACGCGCCGTTCAGCCGCTCCGCGACCAGCGCCAGGTTCCCGGCGACATACGCGCGCACGGCGTCCAGCCACGCGGCGCCGTCCCGGTACGCGGCGATGTGAGCGGTCAGCGAGAGCACCGCCGGGGAGGCGAGGCCCTCGGCGGTCTCCATCCGCCGCAGGAACTCCGTGCGGTCCTCCGAGCGGCCGATGAGCCCGTACGAACCGGTCAGTGCCGGGAAGTTGAACGCCTTCGAGGCCGAGGTGATGAGCGCCCAGCGCCCGTCACCTCCCACCCGCGTCCACGGCACGTGCGGACGCCCGTCGTGCACGAAGTCCGCGTGGATCTCGTCGCTGATCACGGCGACCCCGTGCCGGGCCGCGAGGGAGGCCATCTCCACGAGCTCCGCCTCCGTCCACACCCGCCCCGACGGGTTGTGCGGCGAGCAGACCACGAGGACCTTGCTGTCCTCCCGCGCGAGCTCCCGCTCCAGCGCGGCCGTGTCCCCGAGGCCCACGCCCCGCAGTTCACGGCCGAGCCCGGTGATCGCCTTGCGGAAGCCGTCGTACGTCGGGGTGTGGACGACCACACCGTCCCCCGCGGCCGTCCACATCTGGAGCAGCTGCGACAGCTGACTGAGCACGGACGGCCCGTACACCAGCCGGCCGGTGTCGATCGTCGTGCCGTACCGGGTCGTGTACCAGTGGGCGATCGCCGAGCGGAAGTCGTCCTGCCACCAGTCCGTGTAGCCGAACACGCCGTGGTCGAGCCGGTCCCGCAGGGCGGCCAGCACCTCGGGGGCCGTCTCGAAGTCCATGTCCGAGATGGTGAACGGCAGCAGTCCGTCCACACCGAACCGGTCCGCGACCCCGTCCCACTGGACGCACCAGGTGCCGCGGCGGTCGATCACGGTGTCGAAGTCGTAGGAAGCGCTCACAGGTGTTCCCCTCACGTCGTTCCAGCCGGGTGCGGACATGCAGTGGGCCCGGCATCCCAAGGGATACCGGGCCCACGCAGAAATCCGTACGGAATTACTTCAGCTTGGTGCCGGTGGACCGCAGGTTGGCGCAGGCCTCCGTGACGCGCTTGGCCATGCCGCCCTCGGCGGACTTGCCCCAGCTGCGCGGGTCGTAGACCTTCTTGTTGCCGACCTCGCCGTCGACCTTCAGGACGCCGTCGTAGTTGCGGAACACGTGGTCCACGATCGGGCGGGTGAAGGCGTACTGGGTGTCGGTGTCGAGGTTCATCTTCACGACGCCGTTCTCCAGCGCGGTGGCGATCTCCTCGGCGGTGGAGCCGGAGCCGCCGTGGAAGACGAAGTCGAACGGGGACGTCTTGCCGTACTTGGCGCCAACGCCCTCCTGGAGGTCCTTGAGGAGCTCGGGACGCAGGACGACGTTGCCCGGCTTGTAGACACCGTGCACGTTGCCGAAGGACGCGGCCAGCAGGTAGCGGCCCTTCTCGCCCAGACCGAGCGCCTCGGCGGTGCGCAGCGCGTCGTCGACGGTCGTGTAGAGCTCGTCGTTGATCTCGTGGGTGACGCCGTCCTCCTCGCCACCGGTCGGGGTGATCTCGACCTCGAGGATGATCTTGGCAGCGGCAGCCTTGGCCAGCAGCTCCTGGCCGATGGCCAGGTTGTCGGCCAGCGTCTCGGCCGAGCCGTCCCACATGTGGGACTGGAACAGCGGGTTCAGACCCTTGGCGACACGCTCCGCGGAGATGTCGATCAGCGGACGGACGTACGTGTCCAGCTTGTCCTTGGGGCAGTGGTCGGTGTGCAGCGCGACCGTGATGTCGTACTTGGCGGCGACGATGTGCGCGAACTCGGCGAGGGCAACGGCGCCCGTGACCATGTCCTTGTTGTACTGGCCGCCCAGGAACTCCGCCCCACCGGTGGAGATCTGAACGATGCCGTCGCTCTCGGCCTCGGCGAAACCGCGCAGCGCAGCGTGCAGGGTCTGCGTCGACGTCACATTGATGGCCGGGTAGGCGAACTTGCCTGCCTTCGCCCGGTCGAGCATCTCGGCGTAGACCTCGGGGGTTGCGATGGGCATCTGTCCGCTCCTTGGGATGTGCGGGTGTGCGTTGCTGGTTCCCTGACCTGGGGGCGACGTCATCGTCGCCCCCATCTTCCCAGACTCTCGTCCCGGCTCCACCCGGTGTACTCCCCCAGCGTCCCCGGGCTACCGCCGCAGAGATACGACAAGGGGGGCCGGTTTCACGTGAAACCGGCCCCCCTTGAGGGAATCCGCAGGTCAGACGGGTCAGACAGGTCAGGACAGGTCGAGGTCCGGTACCGAGTAGACGTGGACGTACGGGAGGCCCGCCTCGGCGATGGCCGGAGCGGCACCCCTCTCCACGATCACGGCGACGGCGACGACCTCGCCGCCCGCCTCACGCACGGCCTCGACGGCGGTCAGCGGCGAACCACCGGTCGTCGAGGTGTCCTCGACGACCAGGCAGCGACGGCCCTTGACGTCCGTGCCCTCGATCCGGCGCTGCATGCCGTGGGCCTTCTGCGCCTTGCGCACCACGAACGCGTCCAGTTCCTGCCCGCGGGCGGCGGAAGCGTGCAGCATCGAGGTGGCGACCGGGTCGGCACCCAGCGTCAGCCCGCCCACGCAGTCGTAGTCCAGCTCCGCGGTGGCGTCGAGCATGACCTGACCGACCATCGGAGCGGCCTTGCCGTCCAGCGTGATGCGGCGCAGATCGATGTACCAGTCGGCCTCGAGACCGGAGGAGAGCGTCACCTTGCCGTGAACCACGGCCTTGTCCTTGATCTGCTGCAACAGCTCAGCGCGTACGTCAGTCATGGTTACGAGGATAAGGGCGCCCGGTGGCGGCCCGTACGCAGAACCTGCGCCTGCTCCCGTTCACGGCTGTACCCGGAACCCGCGCCGGCTCCGGTTCGCGCCCGTGTCTCAGAGCCTGCGCCAGCTCCAGGTCGTCGCGATCTCCAGCGGCTCGATCGGAGTGACATAGCGCGGCGCGGTGTTCAGCCCGTTCGGAGGGCCCGACTGCGGCTCCACACAGACCGCCTCGTCCTGCTCGTCGTAGACCACGACCCACTCGGTCCGGCTCTTCACCGTGAGCTCCAGCTGCTCCGGCCAGGTGAGGGTCACATCGACGCCGTCGGGCATGCCGAAGCAGTCGTCCCACGGTCCGGCCAGGGGAGGGATCCGGTGACCGGTCGGCAGATGGTTCTCGCCCCGCTCCTCCTGCCACGCGGCATCGAAGCCGATCCGGACGTCCTCGCCGCTGCCGAGGTTGCGCCGGAACCACGGATGCCAGCCGGCCTGCGCCGGGAAGGAGTCCCCGTACGTCTCGATGCCGAACGCCAACGTCAGTGCGGTTTCGGTCAGTTCGAAGGTCTGCGTCACGCGGCCCGGGTACGGCCAGGGGTCGGCCAGGTCGTAGTAGAACGCGGCTTCCGTCCCGCTCGCCCGCGCGGTTCGCCAGGCCGTGTCACGGCCCGTGCCGTGGATGGCGTGCGGCGGAGCGGTCAGCGGCAGCTGGTGCAGCACGCCGCCGTTGCGGAACTGCCCGTTCTCCGTCCGCCCGCACCACGGCACCATCGGGAAACAGCCGTACCGCTCCCCCTGCCGCAGCAGTTCGGTACCGCCGATCCGCAGACTGCTGATACGGCAGCCGTTGGCGGGGTTCACGGTCAACTCTGCGTCGCCGACGGACAGCCGGACGTCCTTCTCGCTGCTGCTCACACGACGACCCTACTGGCGCGCCTACCTCCGTCGCCGCAGCGCCCGGCTCACCACCACTGCGGAGGCGAGAGCGAGCGCGGCCGCAGGGGCCACCCAGCGGAGCGTGGCGCCCGCACCGGCCGAATCGGGTGACGGCACTGGGGCGTACCGGCCGCGCGGCGGAGCGTGGTCGACCTCCTCCGCGCTGCGGCCGATCATGGTGCGACGGGCATGCGCCGCCTCGGCCGGCGGCCCGTCCGGGACGGTGAACTCGATCCCGGCCACCGGATCCAGCGAAGACGGCGGCACCGGGGTGTCGAAGACGGAGGCCTGGTCCGACGGCTGGTCCCCCGCCGACGCGTCGTCCGCGTCCGCCTCGTGCCGGGGCTCGGCCTCGGCGGCCCCCGGGACGTCCGCCTCCTCGGCGGCCTCCTCGATGGCCTGCTCCACCGCTTCCCCGACGGCCTGCTCCTCGGCGGCGACGGCTGCGCCGGGCTCGACCGCGGCATCGGCGTCCCCGTCATCCGCAGCCTCGTCCCCAGCGCCGCCCGCGGGCCCGTCCGCCGCACTGTCCGCACTGCCGTCTACGGCCCCGCCCGCACGGCCGTCCGCCGCACCGTCCGCACCGTCCGTGGTGTCCCCCGCCCCCGCGTCACCGGCGAGGGACTCGGTCACCAGTTGCTGGGCGAACCGGTCCAGCAGACGGTGGGCAGCCGACAGCGCGGCCGCCGGGTCCAGCTCCAGCAGGCGGCCGTCACCGCTCACCGTGCCCTCGAAGGCGATCGCCGTACCGCCGTCGCGTTCGGTGAGGCGGACGGTCAGGGCGAGCTTCGCCGAACCGCTGCCCCGCGCCTCCGCACCCTCGCCCGCCACGGAGAGGCCGTGGCCCGCGTCCCCCGCCGGGGGTGCCGTCAGCGGAGTGAGCCGCAGCGCTCCCCGGTAGGTGATGGTGTGGCCGCCGACCCTGACCTTGAGCCTGCCTGTCAGCGGACCCGCGGACGCGTCGGCATCCTGTTGAAGCCCCGGCACGCAGCGCGCGACCCGGGCAGGATCGCCCAGCGTCCGCCGAAGGGCCGGGACCGGAACCGGAACGAACACCTCATGCTCCATGGAAACCGAGCCTACTCAGCCCCGGCCACCTCGTCAGCGCTTCGGCGCCCCCGGAAGGCCGCCGCCACAGGCCCGGCACGCCCCGCTCACCGCTGCTCCCAGTACCGCGGGTGCACGAGCGTCGAGGGCGTCTGGCCCCGCAGCCGCCCGGACTCCGCCCGCCGGCCGGCGTCCAGCAGCGCCGGGCCCGTCAGGGACCGCAGCCGGGGCACCCCGGAGTCCAGTCCGAGGCCCGGCGCCGCGCCGGGGCCGGCCAGCACGAATCCCCAGCCGTGCACCTCGGCCGTGGGACCCGTGGACCGGTCGGGGCCCACCGCGAACCCCGAGTACCGCCCGCTGATCCGATAGGGGCGGGTGTGCAGCCCCGCCGCCCGCATCGACGCCTCGACCGTCCAGTACGTACGCGGCCGGCTCACCGCCGGCCCCGCGTGCACCACCAGCCGGCCGCCCGGCGTCAGAACCTCGGCAGCCAGTCCGTAGAACTCCGCCGAATAGAGCTTCGTGCTCGCCGAGATCCCCGGGTCCGGCAGGTCCGCGATCACCACGTCGTAGCGGTCGTGCGCCGCCCGCAGCCAGCTGAACGCGTCCCCGGTCACGGCGGTCAGCCGCGGGTCCCGGTAGGCGTGCGCGTTCAGCGCGGACAGCGCGTGGTCCGTACGGGCCAACCGGGTGACGCCGGGGTCCAGCTCCACCAGGGTCACGCCCCGCACGTCCGGGTAGCGCAGCACCTCACGGGCGGCCAGGCCGTCGCCGCCGCCCAGGATCAGCACCCTCCCGTGCGGCCCGTTCATCGCCGGGTGCACCAGCGCCTCGTGATAGCGGTACTCGTCGCGGGAGCTGACCCGCAGGCGCCCGTCCAGATAGAGGTCGAGGGAGCCCCGGTCCCGGCCGGTCAGCACGACCTCCTGGACCTCGGTCTGCACCGCGACGCGCACCTGGTCCCCGTACACCGCCCGCCGCGCCGCCCGCTCGAAGTCGTCGGCCAGCACCGCGGCCGAGGCGAGCACGGCGATCACCGTCACATTCGCGACGACCAGCAGCCACCGGGAGCGGGCCGTGAGGTCCCGCCGGAACACCCACAGGACCAGCGCACCGCCCGCCGCCGCGTTGACCGCACCTGTGAACAGCGCGCCCGTGAGCTGCCCGAGCATCGGCAGCAGCAGGAAAGGGAACGCCAGCCCCCCGACCAGCGCGCCCACGTAGTCGGCGGCGAAGAGGTCGGCCACGGCACCACCCGCGTCCTGCCGGTCCACCCGCTGGATCAGCGTCATCAGCAGCGGGATCTCCGCACCGATCAGAATCCCGATCGCCAGCGAGAACCCGACCAGCGCGTACCGCGACTCCCCGATCCAGGCGAACGACGCGTAGAGCACCAGCGCGGAGAATCCGCCTACCAGGGCGAGGGCCGCCTCGATCAGCCCGAAGCCGACCGCGGCGTGGCTGCGTAAACGTTTCGCGAGCAGTGAGCCGATGCCCATGGCGAACACCATCACGGACAGCACGACGGACGCCTGGGTGACCGAGTCACCGATCAGATAGGAGGCGAGTGCGACCAGTTCGAGCTCGTACACCAGCCCGCAGGCGGCACAGATGAAGACGGTGGCCAGCACGAGGTACCTGCCGGTCCTCGGTCGCACGGGAAGCCGCGCCGCGCCCCGTCGCAGCGGCACCTGCTGGTCGATCATGCCGCGAACGCTACGTCACTGAAACGTGGCCGCTTGTCACCCACAAGGGTGTAATCGGCGCACTCCCAACGGAGTTGGCGCCGGTCACAGCGCCGCCGATGCCGGCATCCGCACGCCCACCCGGGTCCGCGTCACCACCAGCCGGCCCTCCTGCGGATACGCGTGCCAGGTGCGCCACCGCACCTGACCCTCGGTCCGCTGGGCCAGCATGGCGGTGAAGGCGTGCGGACTCCCCGGAAACGTCCCGGCCAGTCCGTGCGGATGATCGGCGACGAGCGCCAGCAGCTCCTGCGCGCGACCCGCGAAGGAGCCCGCGCCGAGGGTCTCGACCCGCGCCGCGAACTCGTACTCCCAGTCACCCAGCCGCTTGGAGACACCCAAGGGCAGTGGGGTGCTGCTGCCGGGGATGCACGCGACGGTTTCGGAACAGCTGCCGCGCTCTTCCTCGAGAAGCACCTGGTGAGAGGCGCCGAGCAGGCGCAGCTGCAGTTGCGCGCCGCCGAGCCGGAGGTCGAGGACGGCCAGCGCCGGGAGCGGCTCGCGCCCCAGCGCCCAGGCCAGATCGGCGGCACAGGTGTCGGAATAGGCCGTATGAAGGGTCGTGAGCATGGGTCGGCTCCGCAAACACACATGGACACGTGGACATGGGGCGCCCCGACGTGGTGCACGTGGGAGGTGGGAAGCGCCCGATCAGGTCCAACTGGGGTCCGAGGGCTGGATGTTCTCTCAACCGAGGGAATCACGAACTACGCCGCACTCGCAGCGTTTTTACCCAACTTGGCGTGGTTTCCATCCCCTGGGGGGCCTGCCGGTTCAGGTGTTCACCAGGGACGCGCCCCACGGCCCAACGAAAAGATGTCCGGCGGGACTTAGATCGGGAGCTTCCCCCCTGAGTCCCGCCGGACACCGGCCGGCCGTTCCGCCCGGCCGCGGACCAGCTGCCCCGTGTCAGCTGCCTCCGCCGCATCCGCCCCCGCCACCGCAGGAGGAACCGCCGCCGCACGAGGAACCTCCGCCGCACGAGTGCCCGCCGGAGTGCCCGCCGGAGTCGCCGCCCCCGACCCACGCACTGCCGCCGGCGTCGCCGCCGCCCCCGCCGCCCGGCCTGCGCCGCTTGGGCGCCCGCCTGCGGTGGTTCGCGACATTCCCCCTGACCAGAACGGCGATCACGACCGCCACGACCACGGTCAGCGCTATGCCCACGTCCACGGACCTCACGTCCTTCCGTCCCCCGAAGCGAGGCCCCCCGCTCCGCACCGATTCCTGCGTGCCAGGGGGATGCCCTCGCTCCCGTACGGCCAAAGCAGACTTGAGCAACTCCAGAGGTTCCGCCCAGGATGGCGTCATGACACAGGGACGACCGCTGCTCAACCGCCGCCTCGCCGAGTTCGGCACGACGATCTTCGCGGAGATGTCCGCGCTGGCCGTCCGCACCGGCGCCATCAACCTCGGCCAGGGCTTCCCCGACACCGACGGCCCCGAGGAGGTCCGCGAGGCCGCGGTCCGCGCCCTGCGCGCCGGGCACGGCAACCAGTACCCGCCGGGGCCCGGCGTCCCCGAACTGCGTACCGCTATCGCCGCCCACCAGCAGGGCCGCTACGCCCTGACGTACGACCCCGACACCGAGGTCCTGGTCACCGCGGGCGCCACCGAGGCCATCGCGGCCACCCTGCTGGCGCTCCTGGAGCCCGGCGACGAGGTCATCGCGCTGGAGCCGTACTACGACTCGTACGCCGCCTGCATCGCCATGGCGGGCGCCACCCGCGTCCCCGTGACGCTGCACCCCGAACCGTCCACGGGCACGTACCGGCTGGACCTCGACGAACTGCGCGCGGCCGTCACCCCCCGCACCCGGCTGCTCCTGCTCAACACCCCGCACAACCCCACGGGAACCGTCCTGACCCGTGAGGAACTCGACGCGATCGCCGGCCTCGCCTGCGAGCGCGATCTCCTCGTCGTCACCGACGAGGTCTACGAACACCTGGTCTTCGAGGGCGAGCACCTGCCGCTGGCCGCCTTCCCCGGCATGCGCGAGCGCACGGTCACCATCAGCTCGGCCGGCAAGACGTTCTCCTTCACGGGCTGGAAGGTCGGCTGGATCACCGCGAGCCCCGAGCTGGTGACGGCCGTCCGCTCGGCCAAGCAGTTCCTGACCTACGTCTCCGCAGGGCCGTTCCAGTACGCCGTCGCCGAGGCGCTGAACCTGCCCGACAGCTACTTCGACACGCTGCGCGCGGATCTGCGGGCCAAGCGGGACCTGCTGAGCACCGGACTCACGGAGGCCGGCTTCGAGGTCTACCGCCCGGCGGGCACGTACTTCGTCACCACCGACATCCGCCCGCTCGACAGCAGCGGCGACGGCTTCGCGTTCTGCCGCTCGCTGCCGGAGCGGTGCGGGGTCGTGGCCGTGCCCAACGCGGTCTTCTACGACCACCGGGAGCAGGGCGCACCCTTTGTTCGCTTCGCGTTCTGCAAGCGCACGGAGGTGCTGGAGGAGGCCGTCTCCCGGCTCAAGACGCTGGCCGCGTAACAACCAACAGGCATACCAGCAAAGGCACCGGCCACATGGCCTGGTTGCTCCGAGCCGCCGCGCACCGGCACCTGTCGCCGGTGACTGAACATCAACCGTCGGCGAGAGAGCCGCCGCACCGACGGAGCACGTGAGCACCGCCACGAGGACCACAGGCGGACGCACGGAGGAACATCACGCTGTAGCTCGTAGATGACGCAAGCCCTACGGTGGCGCGATGGATGAACGAGCCCGACTGCTGACGCGCAGCTGCACGACCGGGTGGGGCGACTGGATTCACGGGGAGCTGTGGCTGCTCCCGTCCTCGTTGGTCCGCCGGCGGCTCGGGTTCACTGCCACCCTGGCGAACGCGAAGGGGCCAACGGTGGTCGTGCCGT
Source organism: Streptomyces sp. NPDC002809 (assembly GCF_040295435.1). NCBI lineage: Bacteria > Bacillati > Actinomycetota > Actinomycetes > Kitasatosporales > Streptomycetaceae > Streptomyces > Streptomyces sp. NPDC002809. The sequence continues at coordinate 32,116 of NZ_JBEOVJ010000025.1, read as the reverse complement.
TGCCGGAGACTGACGTCACCGCGGCTGCCACCGCGCGGATCCGGGCGGAGCACCGGACCAACAAAGTGATCCCTCTGGCCGGCATTGCCTCCGCCCATCTACGTCGCGGCATCACCGCCGACCGACTCACCGTGCGCATGCATGACGGGGCCCAGCACAAACTTCTCTGGCTCCCCACCGACCCCGCATATGCCGTACTCGTGCAGGTGCTCACCCCCTGGCTCCGCTGACTCACCAACCCACCATCGCCGGGCAGGACGAGGTTGTCGAGGCCGGGAAAGCACGAAGCGCTTGACGCTATTCGGTGTCCTTGGGGTGCCGCGGGGAGGCGTACACCAGGATCACGGTGGAGGTCTCCGGGCTGGCCGGATAGCGAACCCGGCCGCCGCTGGTGATCTCGTACTCCCACTGCTCCAGCTCGGAGCCCTTCCACTCCCTGGTGGCATGCCTGCCGCGGAGCTGGTGCTGGCGGTTCCAGTTGGCGCGCGACAGCGGGTCCGTGCGAAGGGCTTCCAGACAGCGATGCGCGTTCGGCAACGCCACCCGGCACAGCTCCTCCCAACCGGTCGCGGCCTCCGTGGTCCCGTGAATGACGTTCCAGCCGCTCAGCGGGGGAACACTGACCCGATCGCCTTTCTTCGGGCTCATTCGTGCACCTCGACCGGGCCGAGGTCGACGCCCCCAAGCGGACGGACTGCTTCCCTGAGCTGGTCAGGGTCGGCGTTGATGCGGGCGGTTGCCCGCCACGAGACGATCGCTCGGTGCACAGCCTCCCTGGCGCCCAGCTCGGCGGCGTCGGACAGCGCGTCCAGGAGCTCGACGGTGAATTCCCGGACTTCTTCGTCGTCCAGGTGACGTACCCACGGGAACACCTCAGGCAGCGCGAGCAGAAGCGACCTGACACCACCGTCCTGCTTCATCAGAGCAAGGAACAGTCGGGACGCGGTAGTCAGGTTCTCCTCACTGCGCTCTGCGTGTGTGGCCGTGGTCAGCACCATGTCAGGAGCGTCCCGGTGCGTGACACGCAGACATCCCAGGGCGGCGGCCCTGGCAGCGACGGCCTTCGGGTTCCGGGACAGATCGGTGAACGAGACGGATTCCGATTCGGGTGCCAGGTGCGCAAGGCTCATACTCAGACCGTACTCTGATTGCACTCTGATTGCGAGGGCGGAAGGTGGGACGGCAATGAAGGACCCTTCCTGCGACGATCTGCCTCCTCCAGCGCCGACGTCGGCGTCGGGCCGGGCGGGTCGCATGCGAATGAGTGCGTGAACGAGGTGTCGCCTGGATCACCGCGAGCCCCGAGCTGGTGACGGCCGTCCGCTCGGCCAAGCAGTTCCTGACCTACGTCTCCGCAGGGCCGTTCCAGTACGCCGTCGCCGAGGCGCTGAACCTGCCCGACAGCTACTTCGACACGCTGCGCGCGGATCTGCGGGCCAAGCGGGACCTGCTGAGCACCGGACTCACGGAGGCCGGCTTCGAGGTCTACCGCCCGGCGGGCACGTACTTCGTCACCACCGACATCCGCCCGCTCGACAGCAGCGGCGACGGCTTCGCGTTCTGCCGCTCGCTGCCGGAGCGGTGCGGGGTCGTGGCCGTGCCCAACGCGGTCTTCTACGACCACCGGGAGCAGGGCGCACCCTTTGTTCGCTTCGCGTTCTGCAAGCGCACGGAGGTGCTGGAGGAGGCCGTCTCCCGGCTGAAGGGCCTGTGACGGAGCCCGGCGCGGGGAACGGTCCGGTCGGACCGTTCCCCGCGCCGGGCTCTCGTGGGGCAGATGAGGCTCAGGCCTCGGGAGCGTCCTGCTCCGCGTCGTCCGCCTTCTCCTCGGCCGGGGCCAGGCCGAGGCGCTCCAGCAGCCACTTGTCGAACTCGATGGAGGCGCGCACCCAGCTGACCGTCGAGGAGACGAAGTGCTCCAGCGCGACGCCGGTGCCGATGAGCATCTGCGCCTCACCGATCAGCCGGACCGAGGTGCCGGTTTCCTCGGAGCCCTCCTCGGGCTCGTGGGTGTGCGTGTAGACCTTGGGCCACAGGGTGCGGCGGTTCCAGTCGTCGATCGCGTCGAGGAGGACCGGGCGCTGGTCCGCGTCGTGCGGGCGGTCGTAGAACGTACGGACCGAGAAGACCTGCTGCTCGCCCTCGCCACGGAACATGAAGTACGTGCGGAATTCTTCCCACGGCGCCGCGAGGTCGCCCTCGTCGTCGACGACGTACTTCAGCTCCATCTGCTCCAGGAGCTGCTTGACGAGGTCCTGGTCAGGGACGACGGGGCCCTCCGGTCCTGCCGCCTGCGGTTCGGGCTGGCCCCCGAAGTTAGGAATCGAGGACGGATCGATGCTCACCGTAATTTCCCTTCGTGCGGTTGGCTGCCATCCTCTCCCATGCCGGGCGGGGCGTGGCAAGCCCGGACGGCCCCGATCCGCCACAAGCTGATATCCAGCCGGTGGGGACCGGGGCCGCCGGTTACGCCACATGTGCTCCGGTCAGGTCACCGGGCCGACGCTCAGGCCGACGCCCCGACACTCAGGCCGTCGCCCTCACGGTCGACGCGGACCGTGGCGCCGTCCGTGATCTCGCCCGCGATGATCTTCTTCGCGAGCCGGTCACCGATCGCCGTCTGGATGAGGCGGCGCAGCGGCCGGGCACCGTAGGCCGGGTCGTTGCCCTCCTCGGCCAGCCAGGCCAGGGCGGCCGGGGTGACGTCGAGGGTGAGCTGCCGGTCGGCGAGCCGCTTGGCGAGCCGGTCGATCTGCAGCCCCGCGATGTGGGCGAGCTCGTCGCCGGACAGGGCGGAGAAGACGACCAGGTCGTCGAGCCGGTTGAGGAACTCCGGCTTGAACGAGGCCCGCACGACGTCCAGGACCTGCTTCTTCTTCTCCTCGGGCTTGGTCAGGGGGTCGACCAGGTACTGGCTGCCGAGGTTGGACGTCAGGATCAGGATGGTGTTGCGGAAGTCCACCGTCCGGCCCTGTCCGTCGGTGAGCCGGCCGTCGTCGAGGACCTGGAGCAGGATGTCGAAGACCTCGGGGTGCGCCTTCTCCACCTCGTCCAGCAGGACGACGCTGTACGGGCGGCGGCGGACCGCCTCCGTGAGCTGGCCGCCCTCCTCGTAGCCGACGTACCCGGGCGGAGCGCCGACCAGCCGGGCCACGCTGTGCTTCTCGCCGTACTCGCTCATGTCGATGCGGACCATGGCCCGCTCGTCGTCGAAGAGGAAGTCCGCGAGGGCCTTCGCCAGCTCGGTCTTGCCGACACCGGTGGGGCCGAGGAAGAGGAACGATCCGGTGGGCCGGTCGGGGTCGGCGATACCGGCCCGGGTGCGGCGTACCGCGTCCGAGACGGCCTGCACGGCCTCGGTCTGGCCGATGAGGCGCCGGCCCAGCTCCTGCTCCATGCGCAGCAGTTTCTGGGTCTCGCCCTCCAGCAGCCGGCCGGCCGGGATGCCGGTCCAGGCACCGACGACATCGGCGATGTCGTCCGGTCCGACCTCGTCCTTGACCAGGGTCTCCTTGGGCTCCTTCGCGGCCTCCTGCTCGGCCTCCGCTGCCTCGGCCAGCTCCCGCTCCACACCCGGGATCTCCCCGTACAGCAGCTTGGACGCGGTGTCGAAGTCGCCGTCGCGCTGGGCGCGTTCGGCCTGGCCGTGCAGTTCGTCGAGGCGTTCCTTCAGCTCACCGACGCGGTTGAGGCCCTGCTTCTCCTTCTCCCAGCGGGCGTTGAGACCGCGCAGCTCCTCCTCCTTGTCGGCGAGGTCGCGGCGCAGCTTCTCCAGCCGCTGCTTGGACGCCTGGTCCGTCTCGTTCTTGAGGGCCAGCTCCTCCATGTGCAACCGGTCGACGGCGCGCTGGAGTTCGTCGATCTCGACGGGCGAGGAGTCGATCTCCATGCGCAGCCGGGAGGCCGCTTCGTCGACGAGGTCGATGGCCTTGTCGGGAAGGAAGCGGGAGGTGATGTAGCGGTCGGAGAGCGTGGCGGCGGCGACCAGGGAGGCGTCCGCGATCTGCACCTTGTGGTGGGCCTCGTAGCGGCCCTTGAGCCCGCGCAGGATCGCGATGGTGTCCTCCACGGACGGCTCCGCCACCAGCACCTGCTGGAAGCGGCGCTCCAGCGCCGGGTCCTTCTCGATCCGCTCGCGGTACTCGTCGAGCGTGGTGGCGCCGACCATCCTCAGCTCGCCCCGGGCCAGCATGGGCTTGAGCATGTTGCCCGCGTCCATGGCCGAGTCGCCTCCGGCGCCCGCGCCGACGACGGTGTGGAGCTCGTCGATGAACGTGATGATCTGGCCGTTGCTCTCCTTGATCTCGGAGAGGACGGTCTTCAGGCGTTCCTCGAACTCGCCGCGGTACTTCGCGCCCGCGACCATGGCGCCCAGGTCCAGCGAGACGAGCCGCTTGTTCTTCAGGGACTCGGGGACGTCGCCCTTGACGATGCGCTGGGCGAGCCCTTCGACGACGGCTGTCTTGCCGACGCCGGGCTCGCCGATGAGCACGGGGTTGTTCTTGGTGCGTCGCGAGAGCACCTGGACGACGCGGCGGATCTCCTGGTCGCGCCCGATGACCGGGTCGAGCTTGCCGTCGCGGGCGGCGGCGGTGAAGTCCGTGCCGAATTTCTCCAGGGCCTTGTACTGGCCCTCCGGGTCGGGTGTGGTCACCCGGCGCCCTCCCCTGCTCTTCTCGAACACGTCCAGCAGCTTCTTCGCACTGGCACCCTGCCCGTCGAGGATCTCACCGGCACGGCCGCCCTTGGCCGCGATACCGATGAGCAGGTGCTCGGTGGAGATGTAGTCGTCGCCGAGCTCCTTGGCCCGCCGGGCGGCGTCGTCGATGACGGCGAGCAGCTCACGGTTGGGCTGGGGCGGCGCGACGGTCGAGCCGGTGACGCTGGGCTGCGCGCCCAGGAGCCGCTCGGTCTCGGTGCGTACCGCGATCTGGTCCGCCTCGACGGCAGCCAGCAGATCGATGATGTTCTCGTTGTCCTCGCCCGCGAGCAGCGCGAGCAGCAGATGCCCCGGGGTCAGATCGGGGTGCCCGTCCTTCACGGCCCTGCTGGTGGCCGCGTTGATGGCGTCCCGGCTCCTGTTGGTCAGCTCGGCGTCCACGTGCGCTCTCTCCTCCTTGCGGTGACTGGTCCGTCCTCACTACTGACACGATCAACGTGCACAAAGTTGAGTCTATTCCACTCAAGGCAAAAACGGACCACTTCCGGGCCCCCGGCCCCGCTCCGAGTGAACCGGCCGCTCCGGCCGCCCGCCACCGCGCCGCACCCACTGCCTACGCTGGCCCCATGGCAGTCGACGTACGCAACCCCGGCCCGGAGTACCTCGCGTTCTGGCGCGAGTCCCACATCTGCACCCTCACCACACCCCGCCCCGACGGCACCCCGCACGTGGTGCCCGTGTGCGTGACGTACGACCCCGAGGCCGGCCTCGCCCGCATCATCACCAACAGGAACAGCCGCAAGGTCGCCCACATCCTGGCCGCGGGCCCGGACGGCGCCCGGGTCGCGGCCTGCCAGGTGCACCGACGCCGCTGGGCGACGCTGGAGGGCGTCGCCAGGGTGCGTACGGAGCAGGACAGGGTCGACGAGGCGGTACGCCGCCACACGGAGCGCTACGAGCGCACGCCGTCGCCCAACCCGGACCGGGTCGTCATCGAGATCAGCCTGAACCGGGCGCTCGGCCGGGGCTGACCGCAGCCGCCCCGGGCGCACCGCACCCCGTCAGCTGCCGCCCGCCGACCAGGGCCGGCGGCGCGGCACGGGCGGCGGCGCCATCGGCGCGGGCGCCTGCGCCTGGGCCGGGAGGGGTGCGGCGACCTCGTTCTCCTCCTCGATCGGCGGGAGGCCGTGCGGGAATGCCGGTTCGGGGGCGGCCGCGCGCCCGTCGACGGCGGCGTACAGCCCTTCCCGCGCGGCGGCGTGCAGGGCTTCCCGCATGGCGCGCGGCAGCTCGGCCCGCATCGCGGCCTTCTCCATGTCGGCACCGCCGAAGCCCCGGACGAGGTCCGAGACGAACTGCCCGACGAGTTCGGTGCCGCGCCGTTCGCGCCACATCACCCAGCCCAGATAGAGGCCGGTGCCGTAGGCGAACACCGAGAGGTACGCGACGTAACTCCCGTCCCTGAGCACCATCCGGTGGGTCACGAGGGGGTGCTCACCCCCGGTGCGGATGCGGCGGAACACCGGCACGACCGGCAGCCCGCGCTCCTGCACGACCCTGGCGATCTCGGTGTACGCCGATTCGGCGCGCTCGCCCTGGCCGGCAGCCAGGACCCGCCACTCACCGACCGGTTCGGTGATCCTCGACGTCAGGAAGACGGCGACGAAGGCGATCACGGCGATCTGCGCACCGACCCCCATGATCCCGAGGCCGCTGTCCGGATCACCGGCCAGAGCGACGAGCCCGACGAAGCCGAAGAGGAGAAGCACGGCGAACGCCACGGCGGCGGCCCGCAGCCATACCGCCAGGAAGACCTTCCCGTTCACCGTGTCGTCGAAGGAGACCTCCACCTCGCGGTGGAGCAACGTCCTGTCGAGGTATGCGGCATCGCCGTCATCCCCGCACCGGCCCGGCAGTTTTTCGACCTCGTGTCCGCTCATGAATGACCCTTGGGATGGAAGGGCGGAGCATGGAGGACCGTGTCCCCACCCACACAGCCGGTGCATTTTGACACCTTCTGCATTGCTCCGACCGGAATGTCTCCGGGAGAAGCACAACGGCGCCACCGTGTTCAGGTCACGGTGGCGCCGTTGTGTGGGGGAGTGTCTGAGCGACGTGGAACGACGGGGGATCGCTCAGGCACTGCGGGGGGTGGCGGAAATGGCTTCGGTTTCGAACAGCTGGTGGTCACGCTGCGCGAGGTTCACAAAAATCATGTCGTACCGAATGGCGCAGCGCACGGGCTGCGGCGCTCCGCGCGGCTTGCGGAGGCAACGGTAGGCGCGGAGTTCCCCGTCGTCCTCACGGGCGACAACGACCGGGTCACCGAACAGAGTGACCATCAACGAATCACCACGGTGGGGAAGTGCCGTGACGAGGTCGATGAAATGCCACCCTGAGCGGTAGGCGGTTGCCATCTCTCGCCGGAAGGTCCGGTCGTCCGGCGGGGTGGTCATGTCAGGCACCCACGCGGTCATGGCCGGGCGACCAACTGATCTCGCCGGGCCCGGTCGACGCCGGCGCGAACCAGCTGATCTCGCCGGGCGAGCTCGCAGCCTCGATGCTCCAGCTGATCTCACCGGGCCCGGCAGCCGCCTCGGCACTCCAACTGATCTCACCGCTGCTGCCCAGAACGGCGAGGCCCAGGACTGCGATGAATGAGACGGCAAGCGCCGAGCGAAGCATTCGCTTATACATGGTCGGCTTCGTCCTCACTTGTGGATTCTTCTCCCCCGCACCTAAGACGATGTCTCACCTGGGCACACGAACACCACCGAGTCGATGCATCATGTTCCTGCATGTTCAGGAACCTGGGGGGTGTAGATATGGGCACAGATAACATAAAAGAGACACATCATCACGGGATCACCGAACTCTGCGCCGACGGAGCACATCTCTACGCCAGCGCGCTGCGTTCGGGACGCATACCGCGAGCCGAAGTAGCTCCCGCACCCTGTTTGATGGACTTCGCCCTGCTGCACCCGGATCCCGACGACCCCGACTGGCTGCGCCCGCTGCCGCCTTCCGCCGCGCTCGCCCAGCGCCTGCACCCCATAGAGCGCGAGATCCAGGAACGCCGGCGGCTGTCCCTCGAACTGGCCGAGTCCTTCGAACCGTTCATGGACATCAGCGCACAGGATCCGCCGATCACCCACGCCATCACCGTGCTGGAGGGCAAGCACCGGATCAACGCGGCCCTGGACCTGGCCACGGCCGAATGCCGCACCGAGGTCCTCACCGTGCAGCCCGGAGGGGACCGCGGCGAGGACCGCCTGCGAGAGGGCCTGGAGCGAGGCCTGCTGGTGGTCCACCGCGGGGTCAGCATGCGCACCCTGTACCAGCACACCGTCCGGCACAGCCAGGGCACACTCGCCTACGCGGAACGCATGGCCGAGGGCAAGATGGCCGAGGGCAAGGTGGAGATCCGCACGCTCGAGGAACTCATCGCGCGCCTGATCGTGTTCGACCGGACCGTCGCCTTCATCCCCGCCAGCAACGACGACCAGGTCGCCCTGGAGCTGCGCCATCCCGGACTGGTCGACTACCTGATCAAAGTGTTCGAGCAGCTCTGGAAGCGCGCGTCACCCCTGCTGGGCGAGCTGCCGTACGATCCGGCGCCCAAAGGCATCAGCGGTGTCCAACGCTCCATCGCCCAGCTCCTCGTCGAGGGGCATGTCGACGATTCGATAGCCCGCCGCCTCGGCATGAACGTCCGCACCTGCCGGGCGCACGTGGCCAAGCTGTCTGCCGTACTGGGCAGCACCAGCCGCGCCCAACTCGGCTATCTGATCGCCCAGTCAGGAATCCTCGACCAGGATTCCTGACCGGGCCGGCCCCCGGAGAAAGATCCCCACCCCCCGGGCCGGGCAGGCGCAGCCACGCAACGGGGGAGAGGCATGGCCACGCCCTTTTCCAGCCGGGAGAGTTCCCGGCTCCCCCGACACGCCCACACTGACCCGAGGACTACGCTTCCACCACCGTCATCTTGCTGCACTGCCAAAAGTGGGGGGTCACGAATGGGCAAGGATGGGGACACACCGACACACGCACACGGAGACCGCGAGCTGTGCGACGCCGCGGTCAGGATCTACACAGAGGCGCTGAGCGCCGGGCGGATACCCCGGTCCGCCCTCGAACCCGCGCCCTGCCTCACCGAGTTGGCGCTGGTGCACCCCGACCCCCAGGACGACGCCTGGATACGTCCGGTGCCCCCGTCCGCGGCCCTCGCCCACCTGCTGCAGCCCGTCATACGTGAGATCCACGAGCGCATCAGGCTCTCCGCCGCACTCGCGGACTCGCTGGCTCCGCTGGCCTCCGTCGCCAGCGCCGACCCCAACCTCGCCATCACCGTCCTCGAAGGCATCCCGCTCATCGAGGGGACCATTCAGAACGCCCTGGACAGTGCGCAGGAGGAGATCCTGACCCTGCAGCCGGACAGCAGCAGCCCGGTGGACCAGCTCAAGAAGGCGCTGGAACGTGCCCTGTCCACGGTCGAGCGCGGCGCCACCCTGCGCCACATCTACCAGCACCCGGCCCGCTACAGCCCCGCGATCAAGACGTATCTGGACGAGGTTCCCCCCGGCCACATCCAGGTCCGCACCATCGAGCAGACGGTCGAGCGGCTGTTCGTCTTCGACCGCACCGTGGCCTTCATCCCCGCCAACGCCAAACGTGACGTGGCCCTGGAGATCCGCCATCCGGCACTCGTCCGCTACCTGATCCAGGTGTACGAGGTCCTGTGGGCCCAGGCCACCCCCCTCACGGAACCCCTGCAGACTCCCCCGTCGAGCGCCTCCGTCACCGCCGTCCAGCTCAGCATCGCGCGGCTCCTGGTCGACGGCCACGTCGACCAGGTCGTGGCCCGCAAGCTGGGAATCAGCGTCCGCACGTGCCGCGCCCACATCTCCAAACTCATGCAGACCGTCAACGCCACCAGCCGCACCCAACTCGGCGCACTGCTCGTCCAGTCCGGCATCGTGGAGCGCGGCGGAACATGACAGCACCACACCACCACGCCCACAGCGACCGCGACCTCTGCGACGAGGCCGTCGTCCTCTACACCGGCGCACTGTCCGAGGGCGGCATCGCCCGGTCAGCGGTCGCCGCCGCGCCCTGCCTCATCGGCACGGCTCTCCTCCGGCCCGACCCGCTCGACAGCCGGCTCCTGCGCCCCGTACCGCCGTCAGCGGCCCTTGCCCACCTGCTGCACCCCATCACCCAGGGACTCCTGGACCAGGTGCGGATCTCCGACCGCCTGGCCGAGGCGCTGGTGCCGCTGACCTTCCTCGACCACGACACCCCCCACCTCGCCATCACCGTGCTCAAGGGGCGCTCGACGGTCCAGGCGTCCATCAACGCTTCCGCGCAGGAGGTGACCGAGGAGATCCTCACCCTCCAGCCCGGTAGCACGCGGCCCCAGGAGGATCTGCGAGTGGCCCTGTCGGGCACGCTGCCCACGGTGGAGCGGGGCGTTCAGGTGCGGCACATCTACCAGCATTCGGCGCGCTACAGCCCGGCCCTCAAGGCGTACGTGAACCAGCTGCCGAGCAGCCTCCTCCAGGTCCGCACGATGGAGCAGGCGATCGAAGTTCTCATGATCTTCGACCGCAAGGTCGCCTACGTACCCGCCGAGGCCGACCGCAGCGTCGCCCTGGAGATCCGCCACCCCGCGCTCGTCGCCTTCCTGGCCCAGATGTACGAGACCCTCTGGGCCCTGGCCACCCCGTTCACCCAGCAACTCCCCACGACCGTCCCCGGCGCCCCCGTCACCGCCGTGCAGCAGAGCATCGCGCGCCTGTTGATCGAGGGAAACCAGGACGAGGCCGTAGCCCACAGGCTCGGCATCAGCGTCCGCACCTGCCGCGCCCACATCTCCAAACTCATGCAGACGCTCGACGCCACCAGCCGCACCCACCTCGGCGCCCTCCTCGTCCGCTCCGGCATCGCCGAGCCCGTACCGCCGCGCACAGCGGAGGAGCCCGCCACCCCCGACGTTGCGGGGTGACGGGCTCCTTGCACGGGAAACGGTCCCCGTTCAGTCCTTCGGCCTCTTCGGCCGCCAGACCACCAGGGCACTGGTCTGCTGCACATCCTGATACGGCACCAGGTCGCGCCGGTACGACGCATGCACCTGCGCCTCGCGCTGCTGCATGGCCACCGCCGCCCCGTCGACGGCCGCCGAGAGCTCGGCGACACGCTGCTGGAGGGCCGCGACCTGATTCTCCAGTTCGATGATGCGCTTGATGCCGGCCAGGTTGATGCCCTCGTCCTGCGACAACTGCTGCACGGTGCGCAGCAGCTCGATGTCACGGGCCGAGTAGCGCCGTCCGCGTCCGGCCGTGCGGTCGGGCGAGACCAGGCCGAGGCGGTCGTACTGGCGCAGCGTCTGAGGATGCAGGCCCGAGAGCTGGGCCGCGATCGAGATCACGTACACCGGGGATTCATCGGTGAGTTCGTACGGATTACGTCGTCGGCCGTCCACCTCAAGCTCCCTTCGCTGCCTGGAACAGCTCCGCCCGCGGGTCCTGGTCCGCGGTCGCCTTTCGGTAGGCCTCCAGGGCGTCCCGGGCCTCGGGGCCCAGGTCCGTGGGGACCGTCACCTCGACGGTGACCAGCAGGTCGCCGCGGGTGCCGTCCTTGCGGACCGCGCCCTTGCCCCTGGCCCGCATGGTGCGCCCGTTGGGCGTGCCGGCCGGAACCTTCAGGGTGACCGGCGGTCCGCCGAGCGTGGGGACCTTCACCTCGCCGCCGAGCGCCGCCTCCGTGAAGGTGACGGGCACGGTGACCGTGAGGTTGTCGCCCTTGCGGCCGAAGACCGGGTGGGCGTCGACGTGGACGACGACATAGAGGTCGCCGGCCGGTCCGCCGCGCTCGCCCGGAGCGCCCTTGCCGCGCAGCCGGATCCGCTGGCCGTCGAGGACGCCCGCCGGAATCCTGACCTGCATGGTGCGGGACGACTTCGCCCGGCCGCTGCCCTTGCAGACCTCACAGGGGTCCTGGGCGATGAGGCCCCGGCCCTTGCAGTCCACGCAGGGATCGGTGAGCGAGAACCCGCCGCCGCTGCCGCGCGAGACCTGCCCGGTGCCGACGCAGGTCGGGCAGACCCTGGGGGTGCCGTTCTTGTCGCCGGTGCCGGAGCACGCCTTGCAGGGCGCCTGGCTGGACATCCGCAGCGGGACCGTGGCCCCGTCGACCGCCTCGGTGAAGCTGAGCGTCACCTCGGACTCGATGTCCTGGCCGCGGCGCGGCTGCACCCGTGTGCCGGTACCGCCGCCTCCGCCCCGGTTGAACAGGCCGCCGAAGACGTCTCCCAGGCCTCCGCCGCCGCCGAACCCGCCGGCGCCGCTCTGGCCCCCGCCCGGGGCACCTCCGAAGAGGTCCCCCAGGTCGAAGTTGAAGTTGCCCTGGGCTCCGCCGGGTCCGGGGCGGAAGCCGCCGTTGCCGAAGAGGGCGCGCGCCTCGTCGTACTCCTTGCGCTTCTTGGTGTCACCGAGGATGTCGTTCGCCTCGGAGATCTCCTTGAAGCGCTCCTCCGCCTTGTCGTCGCCCTTGTTGGCGTCCGGGTGGAACTCGCGGGCGAGCTTCCGGTACGCCTTCTTGATCTCGGCGTCGGTGGCGTCCTTCGGGACGCCGAGAACCTTGTAGTAGTCCTTCTCGACGAAGTCCTTCGTACTCATCGACGTCCCTCCTTCCGGACGACCGGCCAGATGGCCGGGCGGGTGGGCGAGCGGTGTGCTGCCAGGTGGTCGGACGGAATGTCAGACCTCCTCGCCGCCACCGCTCTCCTCGTCGTCGGTCTTCTCTTCCTTCGCGGCCGCGGGCGTGGCCCCCGGCTGGGGTTCGGCCACCGCCACCCGCGCGGGGCGGATGGTGCGCTCGCCGATCCGGTAACCCGGCTGCAGGATCGCCACGCAGGTCGTCTCGGTGACGTCCGGCGCGTACGAGTGCATCAGGGCCTCGTGGATCGTCGGGTCGAAGGGCTCGCCCTCCTTGCCGAACTGCTGCAGTCCGAGCTTGGCGACGACCGTCTCCAGCGATTCGGCCACCGACTTGAACCCGCCCACGAGCTCACCGTGCTCGCGGGCCCGGCCGACGTCGTCGAGCACGGGCAGGAGCTCGGACAGGAGACCCGCGACTGCGATCTCCTTGACCGTGACCCGGTCCCGCTCCACACGGCGGCGGTAGTTCTGGTACTCGGCCTGGAGCCGCTGGAGGTCGCCCGTGCGCTCGGAGAGCGCGGTGCGGACCTGGTCCAGCTGAGCGGTCAGACCGGCTGTCTGGTTCGCGTCCCCGGCCGGGGCCGCCGCCTCCTCCGAAGAGGGGGTGGCGGCCTTCGGCTCGGCGTCGTCAGGGGTGGCGCCGGAGGGGACGTCGGGCTTCTCCTCGAAGCCCGGAGTCTCCTCGGTCACGCCGCACCGCCCTTCGAGTCCTTCTCGTCGTCGACGATCTCGGCGTCGACGACATCGTCATCGGCCTTGGCCTGCTCCGCGCCCGGCGCGTCGGCCTGCGGGCCGCCCTCGGCCTGGGCGTTGGCGTACATCGCCTGGCCCAGCTTCTGGGAGACGGCCGCGACCTTCTCGGTGGCCGTACGGATCTCGGCGGTGTCCTCGCCCTTGAGCTTCTCCTTCAGCTCGGTGAGCGCGGCCTCCACCTCCGTCTTCACGTCACCGGGGACCTTGTCCTCGTTGTCCTTGAGGAACTTCTCCGTCTGGTAGACGAGCTGCTCGCCCTGGTTGCGGGACTCGGCGGCCTCGCGACGACGGTGGTCCTCGTCCGCGTACTGCTCGGCCTCTTCGCGCATCCGGTTGACCTCGTCCTTCGGCAGCGAGGAGCCACCGGTGACGGTCATCTTCTGCTCCTTGCCGGTGCCGAGGTCCTTGGCAGCGACGTGCATGATGCCGTTGGCGTCGATGTCGAACGCGACCTCGATCTGCGGCACACCACGCGGGGCCGGCGGCAGACCGGTCAGCTCGAACATTCCGAGCTTCTTGTTGTACGCCGCGATCTCGCGCTCGCCCTGGTAGACCTGGATCTGCACGGACGGCTGGTTGTCCTCGGCCGTCGTGAAGATCTCGGAGCGCTTGGTCGGGATCGTGGTGTTGCGCTCGATGAGCTTGGTCATGATCCCTCCCTTGGTCTCGATACCGAGGGACAGCGGGGTGACGTCGAGGAGCAGGACGTCCTTGACCTCGCCCTTGAGGACACCGGCCTGGAGCGAGGCGCCGATGGCGACGACCTCGTCCGGGTTCACACCCTTGTTGGCGTCCTGGCCGCCCGTGAGCTCCTTGACGAGCTCGGCGACGGCCGGCATACGGGTCGAGCCACCGACGAGAACGACGTGGTCGATCTCGGAGAGCTGGATGCCCGCGTCCTTGATGACGTTCTGGAACGGGTTCTTGCAGCGGTCCAGGAGGTCAGCGGTGAGCTGCTGGAACTGCGAGCGCGTGAGCTTCTCGTCCAGGTGCAGCGGGCCCTCGGCCGACGCCGTGATGTACGGCAGGTTGATCGAGGTCTCCGTCGAGGACGACAGCTCGATCTTCGCCTTCTCCGCGGCCTCGCGGAGACGCTGGAGAGCCATCTTGTCCTTGGACAGGTCCACGCCGTGCCCGTTGGCGAACTGCTTCACCAGGTAGTCGACGACGCGCTGGTCCCAGTCGTCACCACCGAGGTGGTTGTCGCCGTTGGTGGCCTTCACCTCGACGACGCCGTCGCCGATCTCCAGGAGGGACACGTCGAAGGTGCCGCCACCGAGGTCGAAGACGAGGATCGTCTGGTCGTCCTTGTCGAGCCCGTACGCCAGCGCGGCGGCCGTCGGCTCGTTGACGATACGCAGGACGTTCAGGCCCGCGATCTCGCCGGCCTCCTTCGTCGCCTGACGCTCGGAGTCGTTGAAGTACGCCGGGACGGTGATGACCGCGTCGGCCACCTTCTCGCCCAGGTACGCCTCGGCGTCACGCTTGAGCTTCTGCAGGATGAAGGCGCTCATCTGCTGCGGGTTGAAGCCCTTGCCGTCGATCTCGATCTTCCAGTCAGTGCCCATGTGGCGCTTGACCGAACGGATCGTCCTGTCGACGTTCGTCACTGCCTGGCGCTTGGCGACCTCGCCGACCAGAACCTCGCCGTTCTTCGCGAAGGCGACGACGGACGGCGTGGTCCTGGCGCCTTCGGCGTTGGTGATGACGGTGGGCTCGCCGCCTTCGAGAACGCTGACGACGGAGTTAGTCGTGCCCAGGTCGATGCCGACCGCACGTGCCATTTCAATTCCTCCAACAACTGACTACTTGAGTGGATCTGACTCAAGGATGCATGACACCCGCCTCAGTGTCAACAGACCTGAGTCGAGTCGACTCAACTATCGTGCACACAGCCCACGCCACCAGGCAGAACACCGTGATGCGCGACGGTGGACACACGCCACATACGGGCAATCAGCGGCAAATCCGGCCCGCGTACGGGCGACACCCGCCCATCCCCACGGGTCACACGCCCCTCCACATCATGGCCTCATGGGATCGTTCTGTCACAAAATGCCGTGAGCCGCGCAAACCCGGCACACGGTCCGCCGACTCCAGTCAGCCGACCCAGGCAGGTGCGCACCATGCAGACGCAGAGGCGAGGGCAGAGGCACGGGCCGCGACAGCGGCGGAGACCCGCCGGGCAAACCTGGCGGCCACCGCGACCCTCCCGCCTCACGGCCGCCCGTGCGGCCCTGAGGGCACTGACTCCGGCGACACCGCCCCGCCCCACCGCGAAGCGCGTCCTGGACCTGGCCCTCGGCTCGGCCCTCCTGATCCTGGCCACCCCGCTGCTCGCCGCGGCCGCCCTGACCCTTGCCGTGCAGCGCGGCTCCGGGGGCGTACTGGCGCGCTCGGCCCGGGTGGGAGCGGGCGGCAGACCCTTCGTCCTGCGGTCGCTGCGCACCCGGCGGCTGCGCCTGCACGTGATCTCCCGACTGCCCCATGTCGTACGGGGCGAGCTCTCCCTCGTCGGCCCGGTCCCGCTCACGCCGGGCCGCGTGCACGCGTGGCCGGCCGGTACGCGAGACTGGCGACTGGAGCTGAAGCCCGGCCTGACCGGCCTGGCCCAGATCCGCCACCGCTCGGCGATGCCCTGGGACGAGCCGGATCTCCTCGACCAGCACTACGCCGAGCACCATCGGCTGGGTCTGGACCTGGCGATCCTCGCGGAGGCCGTCGGGACACCCCTGCGCGAGGCGGCCCGCGGTCTCGCACGGCGCAGCAAGGCAGACCTGAGCGACACAGATCACCGCCTGCCCGGCTACAGGACGGCGGGATAAGTGGATAGTGTCAGCACAGACTGATTAAGTTACCGCTTAGTAAGCAGTGTTCATCGCTGGATCCCACCCTCGCAGGCCCGAGGAGCCCCCAAATGCAACTCGCCGCGATCATCGTGTCGCTGGTCATCACGGTGGTGGCCGTGGCGCTTTTCGGCCGCGCCATCGCGCAGATCTACCGTTACGTGCGCCTCGGTCAGCCCGTACCCGCGGGCACCCGCACAGGTGACCCCAAGCAGCGCACCATCACGCTGGCCAAGGAGTTCCTCGGCCACACCCGTATGAACCGCTGGGGCATCGTCGGCTTCGCGCACTGGTTCGTGGCCGTGGGCTTCTTCTCGCTGCTGCTCACGATCGTCAACGCCTTCGGCCAGCTCTTCCAGGCCGACTGGCTGATCCCGATCATCGGTGACTGGCTGCCGTACGAGATCTTCGTCGAGTTCCTCGGCCTGATGACGGTCCTCGGCATCGTGACCCTGATCGTGATCCGGCAGCTGAGCAGGCCGGGCAACGCGGGCCGCAAGTCCCGCTTCACGGGATCGAAGACCGGCCAGGCGTACTTCGTCGAGGCCGTCATCCTCATCGTCGGCCTCTGCATCATGACGCTGCGCGGCCTCGAGGGTGCACAGCACCACGTGACCAGCTGGGAACCCGGATTCTTCGCCTCGTACCCGCTGGTCTCCGCCCTGGACGGGCTGAGCCTCGGCACACTCCAGAACATCACCTACGCCGTCGCGGCGCTCAAGATCGTCACGTCCTTCACCTGGATGATCACGGTCGCGCTCAACACGAACATGGGTGTCGCCTGGCACCGCTTCCTCGGCTTCCCGAACATCTGGTTCAAGCGGAACGCCGACGGCGCGGTCGCACTGGGCGCGCTCCAGCCGATGACCTCGGGCGGCCAGGAGATCGACTGGGAGGACCCGGCGGAGGACGCCGTCTTCGGCGTCTCGCAGGTCGAGCAGTTCTCCTGGAAGGGCATCCTCGACTTCTCCACGTGCACCGAGTGCGGCCGCTGCCAGTCGCAGTGCCCCGCCTGGAACACCGGCAAGCCGCTCTCCCCGAAGCTCCTGATCATGTCCCTGCGCGACCACGCGCACGCCAAGGCCCCTTATCTGCTGGCCGGCGGCGGCAAGGACATGGAGGGCAACGAGAAGGCGACCGCCGAGCAGCTCAAGGACGTTCCCGCCGCCGCCCTCGCGGAGGCCGAGCGCCCGCTGATCGGCACGGTCGAGGAGAACGGCGTCATCGACCCGGACGTGCTCTGGTCCTGCACCACCTGCGGTGCGTGCGTGGAGCAGTGCCCGGTCGACATCGAGCACGTCGACCACATCGTCGACATGCGCCGCTACCAGGTGATGATCGAGTCCGCGTTCCCGTCCGAGGCGGGCACGATGCTCAAGAACCTGGAGAAGAAGGGCAACCCCTGGGGGCTGGCCAAGAAGCAGCGCGTCGAGTGGACCAAGGAGGTCGACTTCGAGGTCCCGATCGTCGGCAAGGACGTCGAGGACCTCTCGGAGATCGACTACCTCTACTGGGTCGGCTGCGCCGGCGCCCTGGAGGACCGGGCGAAGAAGACCACGAAGGCCTTCGCGGAGCTCCTCCACATCGCGGGCGTCAAGTTCGCGATCATGGGCGGCGACGAGAAGTGCACGGGTGACTCGGCCCGCCGCCTCGGCAACGAGCCGCTGTTCCAGCAGCTCGGCCAGGAGAACGTCGCGATGCTGAACATGGCGTTCGGCGAGGACGACGAGGACGACTCGACCAAGAAGGCCAAGTCGTCGAAGAAGATCGTCGCGACCTGCCCGCACTGCTTCAACACCATCGCGAACGAGTACCCGCAGCTCGGCGGCGAGTACGAGGTCATCCACCACACTCAGCTGCTCCAGCACCTGGTGGACGAGGGCAAGCTCGTCCCGGTGACGCCGGTCGAGGGTCTGATCACGTACCACGACCCCTGCTACCTGGGCCGTCACAACAAGATCTACACGCCCCCGCGCGAGATCATCGCGAAGGTCCCGGGTCTGCGGAACGAGGAGATGCACCGCCACAAGGAGCGCGGCTTCTGCTGCGGCGCCGGTGGTGCCCGGATGTGGATGGAGGAGCGGATCGGCAAGCGCATCAACAACGAGCGCGTCGACGAGGCCCTCTCCCTCAACCCGGACATCGTCTCCACCGCCTGCCCGTTCTGCCTCGTCATGCTGACCGACTCGGTCAACGGCAAGAAGAACGACGGCAAGGCGAAGGAGTCGATCCAGGTGGTCGACGTGTCGCAGCTGCTGCTCGACTCCGTGAAGACCCCGGCCGACCCCGCGGGCGAGCCGGAACCGGCGGACGCGCCGGAGCCGGAACCGGTGAAGTAACCGGAACCGCGCCACCGCGTTGCACAAGCGGCCGGACCTGCCTCGGGGGCAGGACCGGCCGCTTCTGCTTTGCCGCCCGGGTGACGCATCATGTGGGGCGGCTGTGCGGCGCATGCGCGCCGTCGGACGGCCGGCACGCGACGAGACGTACGAGGTATTCCCGCGGGGACAGGTATCGGAGGTATCCGTGCGGATACGCAGGCCGAGGACGATGACAACGGCAAGGGCGAAGCCGGCAACGGCAGCGGCAGCGGCAACGGCAACGGCAGCCCGAACCGGCGGAAGGGCCGGCACGGCGACCACCACCGCCGCGACCACCACCGCCGCGACCACCACGGCGACCATCACCGCGGCGGTCGGCTGCGCCTGCGTACTCCTTCTGACGGCCTGCACGGGCGCCCCCGCCTCCTCGGCCGCCAAGAACGGCGACACCCCGCCCGTCGCCCTCTCCGGCCTGGCCGGTGCCGAACGCCACGCCGTCCCGCACGGCACCGGCAGCCACACCCCCGACGACTTCAACGGCGACGGCCACCGCGACCTCGTCCTCGACGACCTGGTCGAACCGGCGGCCGACAGCCACGGCGACGACGCCGGGATCGGCATCGTGTACGGCTCCGCCACCCGCGGCCTCGACCCGTCGGTGCGCCAGCTGCTCAGCGCGCACACGAACGCCGCCAAGGTCGGCGACACCCTCCCCTCGGCGTTCGACGCCGAGGAGTCGTGCGACCTGGACCGGGACGGCTTCACCGATCTGATCGTGGCCACCGACCCCCCGTACAACGGAATCGGCCGCCCGCCCGTACCGCTGCAGATCCTGTTCGGCTCCCCCGCGGGCCTCACCGGCAAGGCGGTCACCCTGCGGATCCCGGACCGGGCCCGCTTCGGCAACGCCTGGCCCGACCACCCCGTCTGCGGCGACTTCGACGGCGACGGGGAGGAGGACCTGGCCGTGACGGCGAGCTCGGGCCGGTTCAGTTTCCTGCGCGGCCCCTTCACCCGCGACGGCCGCCCGCACACGGCCGGCGCCACCGTTCCGGGAGCCGGTCCCGCCCTGTCCGCCCCCGAGCCCCGGACGGACACGAACGCCGACGGCTACGACGACCTGGTGTACACCGCCCTCCCCCACGAACCCGGCACCGCCTGCAAGGGCACGCTGCTGCTCGGCAGCCCCGACGGACCGGGCCGCCCGGGCGGCGCCTACCGCTTCGGGGCCCCGGCCGCAGGCCTCCCGGCGGCGCCCCTGCGCAAGGCCCCGGGCAGCCCCGCCGCGGGTGCGGAAACGACCCTCCTCCAGCGGTACGCGGACTTCGACGGCGACAGGAAGCCGGACACGGTGGTCCGGACGCACCGGGGCGTGACGGCGGACCTGATCGCGCTGTACCCGGCGGCCACACCGGACCGCCCGCTGGTCACGTTCACCAGCGCCCTGTTCACGGCGGGCTGAGGACAGCCCCCCAGGGTTCCCTTAAGGGATGTCACAGCTAGGCGGCAAAGGCGGCCCAGTTCCCCCGCCCCGCCCACCCGACCCGCGCGGACCAGGTACGTTCGATTACGTGGCTGGATTCAGGATCGGACGCGGCCGGGACAACCGCACCCCGCAGCAAGCGCAACAGCAACCGCGGCAGCAGCCGTACGGCACTCAGGCACCACCGCCGTACGGGCAGCAGCAATGGCCGCCGACGGGAGGCAGCGGCGCCCCGCCCCAAGGCGGTGGGTACAACAACGCCCCCGGCTACAACAACGGTGGCTACAACGCGGGCGGCTACAACGGCGGTGGGGCCGACGAGCCCGAGTACTTCGCCGACCCGTACCCGCAGCCCCACCACCCCCAGCAGGCCCACCAACCCCACCAGGGCGACCCGTACGCGAACAGCCCCGGTCACACCCAGGCCTTCAGCATCAACGAGGACCCCTACGGCGACGGCAACACCTACCGCGCCGGCCAGACCCCCGCCCAGCCCGCAGGCCCTCGCCTGCACTGGAAGCAGCTGCTGAGCGGCATCGTGACGCGCCCCAACCCGACGTTCTGGCAGATGCGCGACTACCCCGTCTGGGGCCCGGCGCTCGTCGTCACGTTCCTCTACGGCCTGCTGGCGCTGTTCGGCTTCGACCAGGCCCGCGACGACGCGATCAACGCGCCGGTCGGCAACGCCATCCCCTACGTCGTCATCACAGGCATCGGCTTCGTGCTCGGCGGTCTGGTGCTCGGCGCGGTCACCCACACCCTCGCCCGCCAGCTCGGCGGCGACGGCGCATGGCAGCCGACCGTGGGCCTCTCCATGCTGATCATGTCGATCACGGACGTACCGCGCCTGGTCTTCGCGCTCTTCCTGGGCGGCGAGAACTCCCTGGTCCAGATCCTCGGCTGGCTCACCTGGCTGGCGGCCGCGGCGCTGCTCACCTCGATGGTGAGCAAGTCCCACGACCTGCCGTGGCCGAAGGCACTGGGCGCGTCGGCGATCCAACTGCTCGCCCTGGTCTCGATCCTCAAACTGGGCACGATCTAGAACCGGGCACGACCCAGAAGAACAAGAACCCCCGCGGCCACAAGGGCCCCGGGGGTTCTTTTCCGCTGTGTGCCGCGGTGCTGTGCCGCCCTGCCCTGCCACGAGCGCTCTCCGCGCGCCCTGCCACGAGCCCTCTCCACCTGTCAGGCGTCGAGGACCTGCCCGCTTCGCCGCACGACGGGCTTCTCCACGCTCCACGGGAAGTTGATCCAGCGATCGGTCTTCTTCCACACGTACTCGCACTTCACGAGCGAATGCGACTTCTCGTAGATGACGGCGGAACGCACCTCGGCGACATGGTCGACACAGAAGTCACGCACCAGCTTCAGCGTTTTCCCGGTATCGGCGACATCGTCGGCGATGAGGACCTTCTTGTCCGAGAAGTCGATGGCATTCGGCACGGGCGCCAGCATGACGGGCATGTCCAGCGTGGTGCCCACGCCCGTGTAGAACTCGACATTCACCAGGTGAATGTTCTTGCAGTCCAGCGCGTACGCGAGACCACCGGCGACGAACACCCCGCCGCGCGCGATGCTCAGCACCACATCCGGCTCGTACCCGTCGTCGGCGACGGCCTGCGCCAGCTCCCGCACGGCATGCCCGAAACCCTCGTACGTCAGGTTCTCCCGCGCGTCATCGCTCACGGCATCACACCTGCGTCCGGTGGAAGTTCATGAAGGACCGCGAAGCGGTCGGCCCGCGCTGCCCCTGGTACCGCGACCCGTAGCGCTCGGAGCCGTACGGGAACTCCGACGGCGAACTCAGCCGGAACATGCACAGCTGACCGATCTTCATCCCCGGCCAGAGCTTGATCGGCAGCGTCGCCAGGTTCGACAGCTCCAGGGTCACGTGCCCGGAGAACCCCGGATCGATGAACCCGGCCGTCGAATGCGTCACCAGCCCGAGCCGGCCGAGCGAACTCTTTCCCTCCAGCCGCGACGCGAGATCGTCGGGCAGCGAGATGACCTCGTACGTCGAGGCGAGCACGAACTCACCGGGATGCAGGATGAACGCCTCGTCCCCGTCCGGCTCGACGGTACGGGTCAGATCGGCCTGTTCGACGGCCGGATCGATATGCGGATAACGGTGGTTCTCGAACACCCGGAAATAGCGGTCGAGCCTCACATCGATGCTCGACGGCTGCACCATCGACGCATCGAAAGGATCAATACGTACGCGTCCGGCGTCGATCTCGGCCCGGATGTCCTTGTCTGAGAGAAGCACCCACCGAGGATACGCAGAACGCGCGGGTCCGCCCCCATCGGGCCGCCCGCGCGCCTGTCGCCTGCTCCCGCAGGCCCCTGCCGCTCGCTCTCCTACCGCTCCTCGAACCCCACAGGCACGGCATGCCGCAACCGCGCACAACGAGGACAGCGGATAAGCCGCCCGGGACCGATCCGCCCGGCCCCGAGCTGCTGCATCGGGAACGAGGCGGTAGCGAAAACGTGCCCTTCGGCACAGCGGACGACGGTGCGCTCCATGGAGTCCATCAAGTCCCTTCCCCATCAAGCCGTGGACGAGAAAGCCACATTAGGGGATGAACAGGACGCCGCCGCACGCGGCACTCCGACCACCCACGCTACGCCCCCAACTCCCGCCCGGGACACCCGCATCCCACCCCCCACACCCCGCCGAACCCCCACCACGCCTCACACCCGGGCTCACGCCTCGGGGGGTCTGCGATGGGGTACAGTGTGTGACGATGCGCCGGTCAGCCAGTGCGTTACGCGGGTGTAGTTTAATGGTAGAACATGAGCTTCCCAAGCTCAGAGCGCGAGTTCGATTCTCGTCACCCGCTCCATGAAAAAGCCCCAGGCCAGCGGCCCGGGGCTTCTTTGTATGCAGCACCTTGTCACCGTCCGGTCGGCCCCCAGCGGCCCCTCCCTGGATAATCGGGGTATGGCATCACAGCCCAGTCTTTCCGATCTCCGCCGTGCCAAGTTCGCCCGGCGCGCACCCGCAGCGCTCTCCGAGCTCGTCGGCCCCGAGCACGGCACAGTGAGCCTGCCACTCCACCTGGCGTGGTCGGGATTGACCACTTTCAACCTCGATCAGCCCCGGTTGCGGATGAGCTACTACCGCATCGTCCTGGCCGAGGGCCAGCATGACGATCTGATCCGGTACCTCAATCACGGCCTTCTCATCAGCCTGTGGCCCACACTGCGCACGCTGATCAGCCGTGATGTCCGTGAAGTCTGGGAGCGCTCCTTCGACGAGTTGGCTCACGGCGCCGAGGCCGCGGCGTGAACCTCACCGACCTGCACCGTCGCTTGCTTGCAGACGTACTTGCCGTGGGCGGTGCATACCCTCTGGCGCTTACCGGTGGCTACGCGGTCCAGGCGCACGGCCTGGTCGACCGGCTCAGCCAGGACCTCGACGTCGCGACCGAGAACCCCGAGCGCATGGAGGACATTGCGACTGCCGTGCGCATCGGCTTGGAGCAGCGCGGGTGGCAGGTCAGTGCTCTGGAAACAGACCCGCTGTCCGCGCGCCTGATCGTCACCGATCCCACCAGCCGTGAAGAGTGCGAAGTCGACATCCTCAAGGAAGCCCTCTGGCGACCGCCTGTGCACACCGAGCACGGCTTGGTGCTGTCACTCGAAGATGTCGTTGGAACCAAGGTCCGCGCGCTGTCCGACCGCGGGCTCGCCAGAGACCTGATCGACGTTCAAGCCGCAGCGAACCACTGGAGTCACGTCGAACTCGAAGAGCTCGGACGGCGCCATGCCCGCGACTCCTTCGACCTGAGCGAGCTGCAAGCTCGACTGGACGGAGCCGACTGGATCGACGACACGGAATTCGCCGCCTACGGACTCGACGAGCAAGCAATCACCAGGCTGCGGCAGTGGGCACAGACATGGGCCGGCGACATCGGCGAACGACTCCAGGAGCAGGAGGCTCCGCACGAAGACTGAGGGCCGCACGCAGACCGGACGTGCTCGGCAGGATGCACCTAAGGCTGCTCAGCCCTCAACGACCGTGCCTCATCCGTGCCCCTCGGAGCGGACAACAGCGGTCACGTACGGCGCCCAGAGACCACGTAAGCCTCGTCCGATCCAGGCAAACATACAGGTCAGAGCCACTACAGCCGTTCGAGAACCGTTGATTCCCAAGCTCAGAGCGCGAGTTCGATTCTCGTCACCCGCTCCACACAAAAGCCCCAGGCCAATGGCGGGGGCTTCTTTGTTGTCTGGACCACTACGGAACCCCGTGCCCTCGAACGTCTGATTCCAAGGCACCGTCAGGATCCAGGTCGGCGCCGAGTCGAGGGGGCTGCCCCCATCGTGAGCACGGCGAGGACGACCAACAGCGCCGGGCAGTCGGCGGGGTCGGGTGCCCAACCTCGACACCAGCCCACACCGGCGACAGGCGACTTCCTCCCCCGGGCGTGGAACTCGGCGAATCCCTTCTCCAAGCCCCGCGAGCGGCTCCTCCTCCCTGCCGAGGAACTGCCATGCCCGCCATCAGCGGCCTGACCCTGGCGGAAGACGCCTCACCGATCCGTATGCGCCGAAGTCGCCACCACAGCTCACTCGTACTGACGGCAACGCCCGGGGAAGACGGCCTGAACCCGCATCGATACGAGATCGAGGGAGGTGCGGGCGTCGTCCGCGGTGGCATCGAAGCCGAGCTGGAGGGCCAGTCCCTCGACCAAGCTGTGCAATTCGAGGGCGGCGAGCTCCGGGTTGGTGTCGTCCAGCACCTCGCCGCACTCCTTTCCGTTGTGGACGGCCCTGGAGAGCATCGAGCGAATGAGGTGGCCGGTCTCGGCGTGGGCGTGGGCGAGACGCGGGCTGTCCACCGTGCGGCCGACGAAGGCCGGCGCCACGCGGTGTGCCGAGCGGCGCGGCGGGTCCACCGGGAGCCATTCGGCGAGGCCGTCGGTAACGACGTCACGGATCGGCAGCCGCTTCACCCTTGCCGGATCGCTCGCCCTGGCGGCGCTGTTGTGGTGGGTACTGCCCTCCGCGTTCGGAGGCTCGATCGACTCGGCCCTGCTGTGGCTGCCCGATGCGGGATGGACCGTGGTCGGTGTCGTGGCGCTGGCCCTGGTTCTGGCGGTGGAGCGGATGATGCTCGGCGTGGTTGACCTGCGGCGGGGCGAGGGCCGGCCGAACGCCGACAAGCCGGAACCCGAGCCACGTGCCGGGGCCGCCTCCGTTCCCCATCCATGCCCCATCCGTGCCCAGCAGAGCGGACAACAGCGGTCAGGTGCAGCCCCCAGCGACCACGGCCACCTAAGCCGCCTAACGGAAAAGCGCCGGCCAGAACGCCTTCGGTGGCCCAAGAACCGCTGATTCCCAAGCTCGGACCGCGAGTTCGGTTCTCGCCACCCGCTCCATGAAAGAGCCCCAGGCCAACGACGCCGGCACGGCCAGGGGCTTCTTTGTTGTCTGAACCAGCAAGCGTCCCGCACCAGCTCTGCACCGGAGGGCTCTCGCTGGTCTTCGCTCAGGCGGCAACCAACAGCAGGATCGGCAGCGACCTCGATCAGCAGGCGACCTCCTGGCCGCTCGCCGGAGTCGCGGCGGTCACACCTCGTCGCCCCTGTCTCGCGGGCGTAAACCTGGCGATACGACGTCAGCTTCTTCCCGCCGCAGCACCCGTTGGCAGGCCCACCAGTCCCGAAAGACCTTGGTAGGACCGCCGGAGAGTGAAATCATGTTCGCACGCGCATTCAGTGAACGCGAGTTCGCCCGGGGGGACTTCGAGCCATGGCTGTAACTGTGCCCGACTGGGCCGACACCTTACTTGACGTCATTGGTGTCAATTGGCCGAACGTCGATGAAGACGCGTATCGGGACATGGCTGATGCCCTCCGGGAGTTCGCAGAGGATGTGGAGGATGACGGCTACCTCGCCAATCAGCATGTACAACGTTTGCTCTCGTCCGGCTACGGCGAAGCCCTCGACGCGCTCGGCGGCCACTGGGGCAAGGTCAAGAACAAGCATGTGAAGGATCTGGCCGACGGCGCTCGCACGATCGCGGGTGCCCTGGACAATGCGGCAACGGCGATAGAAGCCATGAAGTATGCGGCTCTTGTCCATCTGGGGGTGCTGGCCGGTAAGGCGGGCATCTCCATGGCCCTGATACCGGTGACCGGCGGCCTGTCCATGCTCATCGGCGGGGGCGCCATCGCGGTGGCCCAGCAGGCTATCCGCCGGATCATCAAGGAGTGCCTGGAAGAGGTCGTCAGCTATATCGTCTCCGCTCTGACCGAACCGGCCGTCGCCGCGCTGGAGGGCATGGCCGCGGATCTGGCGGTACAGGTCGGCGCCACCATGCTCGGTCTGCAGGACGGCGTCGACATGAGCCAGGTGGGCCAGTCGGGCAAGGAGGGCTTCAACGAAGGTGTCGCGGGGGCCAAGGACTCGTTCCACCTCGCTTCGGCCGGTGGTCCCGGGGCCGCGCCCGGCAAGGGTGTGCACATCGAGCACTCGGAGCACGAGCGAGCCGGCACCAACCTGAGTCTGGTCAGCGTCGACGTTCACGGGAAAACCGCGGGCAGGCTGGCCAAGGCCGGGACGCATCATGGACGGACCCGGGGCAGGGACGACATCGCCAACGCCCTCGACCCCGTGATCGACAAGGCGATGAAAGCTCTCGGCAAGGCCAACAAGGCGGTGGGCGACCACCTCGGCGAGGGGCTGCCGAAAGCGGTCAGGGAGATATCCGAGGCCCAGAAGAAAATCGATCTGGATATCAAGGACAGGCTCAACAAGGTGCGCCGGGACGACGGAGAGACCATCCCGCCCCCTGCCAAGGCACGCCGGGAGTCCACTCGCACCAAGGCGGACGCGCTGAAGAGTGCCAGGGACGAGCCGCGCCGCAACAGCATCTCACTGGACAAGAAGACCTGTGAGAACGACCCGGTGGACGTCGCCACCGGCGAGATGACCCTGCCGCAGACGGATGTGGCCCTGCCCGGAGTCCTTCCGCTCGTCCTGCGCCGGACACATCTCTCCGACTACCGCTACGGCCAGTGGTTCGGCCGCAGCTGGGCCTCCACGCTGGACGAACGGATCGAGCTCGACCCGCTCGGCGCGGGTGCGGTGTGGTCACGGGACGACGGTTCGCTCCTCGTCTATCCGCGACTGCCGCTACCCGCGGACGACGACGGTGTCCTGCCCCTCGAAGGTGCCCGCCTTCCTCTGGTGCACGGCGGACACGACAACGGAGAGACCACCTATCTCATCACCGATCCGTACACAGGTCTGGCGCGCTCGTTCCGAGGCAGTCCGTACAACGCGTCGCCGGCCTACTGGCTTGGGGAGGTCGAGGACCGCAACCTCAACCGGATCTCCTTCTCACGCGCTGGTGACGGCAGCCCGACAACGGTCACTCACTCCGGCGGCTACCGGATCGATCTGGTCGTCCAGGACGCAAGGGTTCGGGAGATGTCCCTGCGTACGCCTGACGGACCGATCACCCTCATGCGCTACGACTACGACCCGCTGGGCAACCTTGACGGAGTCGTCAACTCCTCAGGAATTCCACTTCGTTTCACGTACGACGTGGATGCTCGGATCACGTCCTGGACCGACCGCAACGACTCCACGTTCCGCTATGTGTACGACGACGCGGGCCGGGTGGTCAGCACGCTCGGCCCGGACGGCTATCTCTCCTCCACGTTCGCGTACGACACTCACCCGGAGACCGGCGACCGCGTCACCCGATACACGAACTCCCTCGGTGCGACCAAGGTGCACTACTTCAACTCCCTTCTCCAGGCGGTCGCTGAGACCGATGCGCTGGGTGGCGTCACCCGCCGAAGTTTCGATTGCTACGACCGGCTACTCTCCCGAACCGATCCGCTCGGCCGCACTACCACCTATACCTACGACGAACGCGGAAACCCGGCACGGGTCGAACACCCTGACGGCAGCTCCGCCGAGATCGAGTACAACGAGCTGAACCAGCTGGCCGCAGTCACCGGGCCCGACGGTGCAACGTCGCGGCAGGAGTACGACGACCGGGGCAACCCGACGCTCTTCACCCGGCCGAACGGCACGACGACCCGTCTCACACATGGCCCGAACGGTCAGCTCACCGGAGTCGACGACTCCCTCGGCGCACTGGACCGGCTGCACTGCGACATGGCCGGCCTGCCGCTGGCGGTCCGCGGTCGGCTCGGCACGGTCACCCGCTACACCCGTGACGCGTTCGGGCGTGCGGTACGGATCACCGACCCACAGGGCCGCACGACCGCACTGGAATGGACCGTCGAGGGCAAACTCGCCCGGCGGACGGAACCCGACGGCTCGCAGCAGTCCTGGACGTACGACGGTGAGGGCAACTGCCTGCTCCACGTCGACGCGGCAGGCGGCGCGAGCCACTTCGAGTACACGCACTTCGACCTGGTCTCCGCCCGCACCACACCCGACGGCGCCCGCCAGGAGTTCACCCACGACACCGAGTTGCGTCTGACCCGCGTCACCAGCCCACAGGGCCTGAACTGGGACTACACCTACGACGCAAACGGCCGCACCAGCGGCGAGACCGACTACGACGGTCGCACCCTCAGCTATGTCCACGACGCCTGCGGGCAACTCGTCTCTCGCACGAACGGCCTCGGACAAACCGTCCGTTACGAGCGTGACCTCGTCGGCCGCATCACCGCCAAGGACGCAGCCGGCACGGTCACCCACTTCACCTACAACATCCACGGCCGCCTCGCCTCGGCGACAGGCCCGGACACGGAGATCTCCTACGTCCGCGACAGTTCGGGCAGGATCCTCCGCGAGATCTGCGACAATCGCGAACTGAGCAACACCTACGACAAAACCGGACGGCGCATCCGCCGTGTGACCCCGTCCGGAGCGGTCAGCACCTGGTCCTTCCCATCCGGCTCCACCGCTGAGCTGAACGCCTCCGGCCATCATGTGGACTTCGCCTTCGACGAGTCGGGCCGCGAGAGGTCACGCCGGGTCGGTGACACGCTGACCGTCGAGTACACCTACGACCCGGCAGGCCGCCTGACCGACCAGCACGTCCGCACCCCGGGCGCCCGGCCCCTCCAGCGCCGCACGTACACCTACCGCGCCGACGGCCACCTCACCTCGGTAGATGAACTGACCAGCGGACGCAAGCGGCTGGAAGTTACCCGTGAGGGCCGGGTCACAGGTATCACCGCTGACAACTGGTCCGAGCGATACGCATACGACGAGGCCGGCAACCAGACCACCGCGACCTGGCCCGGTACGGGCGACGCCACCGGTCCGCGCGAGTACAGCGGGACCCGCATCACCCGCGCGGGCCGCGTCCGATATGAGCACGACGCCCAAGGACGGGTGGTACTGCGCCAGAATGTCCGCCTCTCCCGCAAGCCCGATACCTGGCGCTACGGCTGGGACGTCGAGGACCGCCTGATCTCGGTCACCACACCGGACGGGACTCGCTGGCGCTACATCTACGACGCCCTTGGGCGCCGCACCGCCAAACAGCGCCTGTCGGGGGATGGCGCGACGGTCGCCGAGGAGGTGACCTTCACCTGGGACGGCGACACCCTGTGCGAACAGGTCAGCTCCGTAGCGGGCTCCCCGGACTCCGTCGTCCTCACCTGGGACCACGACGGTGTGAAGCCGGTCACCCAGGTGGAACGCAGGCTTCTTGACCAGTCGGAAGTCGACCACCGCTTCTTTGCGATCATCACCGACCTGGTCGGAACGCCCCGTGAACTCATCGACGAACAGGGCGAGGTGGCGTGGCACACCCGCGCCAGCCTGTGGGGCACCACCTCATGGAACCGTGGCGCCGGCGCCTACACCCCGCTGCGTTTCCCGGGCCAGTACTTCGACCCCGAATCCGGCCTCCACTACAACCGCCACCGCCACTACGACCCCGAGTCCGGCCGCTACCTCTCGCCCGACCCTCTCGGCCTGACCCCGGCCCCGAATCCAGCCACCTACGTCGATAACCCCACACGATGGATCGACCCGCTGGGGCTGGCAGGGTGCCCGCATCGCGCGGCGGGCCGGCCTCGGCACAGCGTGGTGCTGGGGGTCGATGTGCCGCCGAATCACCCGTCGGAGTCGCTGGCAAGCTACCTCCGCAACGATCCGTCGGTCGACGGCCACGATCCGAACCGGGACAGAGACCCAGGAGCCCATACCTACAACGGCCCGGACTACGCCGACCAGGAGGCCGGAGGCCCTGTGTGGATGACGAACGTGATGGGCGCTATCGGAGATCGCGACACCACCCTGTCAATCACCCTCGACGGAATGCCGAACAGTCGGGGCGAGATAGCCGACTGGAACACCCCACAAGACATCACGGACGCATTCCAGAGAGCGGCCCAGCACGGGTCGCAGTTCAATACCTCGAATGAAGCCAACTACCCTCGCCGCGGTGACGGAACTGCGTGGGAGATGAGTGAAGTGGCCTACGCAGTCCGCAACTACGATGGAGCTGCTGCGTGGAGGGATCCCGAGGACGAGCGCCCCGGTCGCCCCTGGGAGGAGATTCAGTGGTATACGCGCGACGAAGAGAACGGCGGCTACAAGGAGATCAAAGTACCCAAGCCCGATATTCCAGAAATACAGCCGGACCTGTCGAGACTACCGGAAAGCTTGAGGTAATAATAATTCATGAGAAACATTGAAGCGCCACAGAATGCAGAAGACATCGTGGCCGCAGAATGGGCGACGGTTCTGGCCTACGGCCAAGATCGCATCAACCCGATTGTGCCCCGAACCGCCTATGGTCACCGGCCGCTTCGCAACCTTTTCCCCATGGTCAGCCATGGCGTTCTGTACTTGAGCCGGTGCATCAAATACCCCTGGACACACGACGTCGGAACCGCCTTCCCGCAGGCCGTCGGCGGATACCGCGTGCGTCGGGAGTCCGACCATACTCTCATCGGGGTAGTTGAAACCGTGGAGGAAGCGTATGAACTGATCACAGCCAACCTCCCTGAAGGCTGTGGACCAGCAATCGACGGCACGGCGGAAGACCTATGACCTCTGTCATCTCACCGACGGGCATGCGTACGTGGTGCTTGAAATTTCCACTCGCCGCAAAATTACCACCTCCTTCCGTGCCCAATCCAACGAGGGCGGGCTGAGGCAGTCCACCCCATTCGACACCCGAGCTTTCACCGTCATTTCCCCCGCCCTGCCGCCGACCGCGACATCCCCAGCTCGAGTCCGACTATTTCCCTCCCCTCACTTGGAACTGTGGAACGAGTCCGATTTTCGGGAGGGAGGCCTATTATGACGGCGACCCACGAGCATTTTCGGTGCACGAAGACGAGCGGTCAAAGATCCTGCCTCATCCTGGATCCACCGGCTCGGTTCGTGAGTGATTGATTTCGTGGTCGGGTCGGTGGTTCAGTTTTCGGGCGCGGGGTGGCCGCTGGTCTGCCCAGCTTTTCCACTTGTCCACAGTTCTCGGGCCCTCGCGGGCGGGTCGGATACGTCCTGGTCAGGCTGGTGGGGGTGGGACGTGGACGACATGGAAGAGGGTGTCAAAGGCGTCTTGCCAGGGCCAGTGTTCGGGCAGGTGCAGGGTGAGCCGGCGGGCCGAACGGGCGAGGCGGGCAGGCACGTTGATCAGGTGTTCGCCAATGGTTGCGCAGGTCGCGCGGGCGTGAAAGGTGTCGGCGAGGGTGCCGCAGGCTCGCATCAGGTTGAAGGCAAGGGCGGCCAGCGCGAGCCAGGCGGCGTTGGCCTGGAAGTTCCCCGAGGGCGCGTGGGCGAACGGACCGTTCTTCAACTCTGCGATCACCTGTTCCACGATCGCGTGCCTGCGGTGATACTTCTCGGCGTCGGCCAGCGACAGGGTGCTGTCGGTGAACGCGGCGTGGAAGCGCCAGGCGGTGAAGAGTTCACGTTGGCCCTCGGGGACTGCGAGAGAGACGGAACGCCAGCCGCATGACCACTCCTCCCGGCATCCCGGACGAAGAGAGCCACGCAACCGAGTTGCGGAGGCGATGGGCTCAGCCTGAGAACGCACCCTTCCTGGTCGGGCTCCGGTCCGCCCTGACCGCGGGCACCGGCGACTGGCGCGCGATGGTGCGCTCATGGACGCAGCCGTGGGTCACCGAGAACGACCTGGGCGGCATCCCACTGGCCGGTGCGAATCTCTCGGGTCTGGACCTGGCAGGCGTCCACCTCGGCTATGCGGACCTGCGTAGCGCCACCCTCACCGGCTGCGACCTCACCGACGCTTTCCTGACCGGTGCCGACCTGCGCGGGGCGAGCCTGGCGGGAGCCGCACTCACCCGGGTGAACGCCGGCCTCTGCGACCTCGGCGACGCCGACCTGACGAGGGCTCGTGCCGACGACTCCAT